>DASYSV010000433.1:0-8443 GCA_036010185.1 Puia sp. | reverse complement strand
TCCCGCCCAGCAGTTGCCAGGCCGCGACATTGTACGCTTTGCCGCACAGGTCCCACAGGGCCATCTCTACCGCACATACGCCGCCTGCCTGCCGGCTCGGACCGCCGAACTGCCTGATCATTTTAAAGATCATCTCTACGTTACATGGGTTCTGGCCCAGGATGCGGCTCTTCAGCATCAGCGCATATCGCTCATCCGCGCCGTCCCTGACCTCCCCGAGCCCATAGATCCCCTGGTTAGTGTCGATACGGATGATCGCCGTTCGGCCCACATTCTGCACGACGGCGTATCGCATGTCCGTTATCTTTAGGTCCGAAGGAGCCGACGCCCGGCGTACGTCGCCGGTAGTCTCGGCAACCCTGTCTTCAAACGACATCCCGAACAACCCCCCCATAGCCAGGCCACTAAGCGCGGCCTTCCTGAAAAAAACCCGACGAGTCTTATTCATAATCAGTAATTTCTTTCTTTGAGATAATCATCCAGTTCTTTTTTGCTCATAGGCAGCTTGCCCGGGTAATGATTCAGCCAATCCAAAAAGTCCTTTCTTATCTCCTCGGTCCATTGGCTGTCGATCTGACCCGTCAGGTATTTCTTTTCCCGCAGACGCTGATGACCGAATTCATCCCGTAGCTCGGTGACCTCCGAGGTGATCACCACTTCCTGCACCAGGTAGGATGGGATAAAGACGACACCCCATTTGTTGGCCAGCACGACATCCCCGGGTAACACTGTCGCCCTGCCGATCCGGATCGGCGCATTGATCGTGGTCAGCATCATCTGCTGGATATAGGATGGATCGCTACCCTTCATCCAGCCATTGAAACCCCTGATCTCCGACAATCCCGCCATATCGCGAACCGAACCGTAAAAAATAAACCCGCGATGCGAATGTGCATAGATGGAATTTCCCAGGTTATCGCCGATCAGCGTCCCGTCGGCCATTTTTTCATAGCTGTCGGCGACATACACGTCACCGTCCACCAGAATATCGATCGGCCAGGAATTGGTACCTCCGTGCTGCCCGCGGCCTTCCGCCTTTCCCTCTGCTTTGACAAGGCTATCCAGGTCCGGTCTCAACGGCATGTACTGCGCCGTCACCACCCTGCCCGTCATCCCGCTGTCCGGATTGACTATCTGCCAGTTGCCTTCGAACTGGTTCTGATAGCCCTTATTGCGCAATACGCCCCACACATCCTCCAGCGACAACGGTTTAAGTCTTTCCAGCAACTCCTCCGGCACCTTCGGTCTCCCGTCGGGGAAGCGTTCGCCCTTCCATCTCGAAGTCAGCGCGATGATGGTCTCCGGTGACGAACCCACCCGCTGCGCCCGGGTAGAACCAGCGCCCGCGAGAAAAATTAAAACTAAAAACAGGCTTTTATGCATACTCTTATTTTTTCTCTTTTGCAACCGCCTCCATCAACCCCCGGATATACCCATTCGCATACAACGTCCCGATCGTCGAGTAACCCGCGAACGTGTTGCTGTCCTCCGCCATTGTCGGTACATGATCCGGCCGTATCGGTCCCCTGAACCCAATTTCATAGTACGCCTTCATAGCTTCGTACATATCGATCTGTCCTTCGTCATGAAACGTCTCTTCGAATTTGAACTTCCCACCGCGGACATTGCGGAAATGAACGAAATGGATCGCCTTTCGCCGACCGAACTCCCGTACAACCGTAGGGATATCTACTCCCATCAGCGAAAAATTCCCCTGGCACATCGTGATCCCATTGCTTGGGCTGGGATAAATATCGAGCATACGCGAAAAATTCTCCGCGCTCGTCATGATCCTGGCAATACCTCTGATCCCGACATCGATTGGCGGATCATCCGGATGCATCGCCAGTTTGATGCCCGCCTTCTCTGCCTCCGGCACCACCGCTTTCAGAAAATACTCCAGGTTCTTCCACAATTGCTCCTGCGTTACTACGCCATATTCGGTGGGCGGGAGCCCCTTCACGGCTTCATAATCGAAAGCCGTTACCAATGCGCCGCCGCGCCCCTTTTTGGCATTATCGGTCCGGTACCACCCAATCACGGGCATCCAGTTGTAACAAATAACCTCGATGCCCACCCGACGCAGATTCTGCATCAATGTTATAAAATTCGATATTTCTTCATCCCTTCCCTCCAGACCAAGCTTCGTCTTCTCGCCCAACGCCGGCGGTCCTTCGACGACCGTCATTTTCAGACCCTCGTTGTCCCAGGCATTCTTTACCGCCTGCACGGCGGCATAATCCCACGGCTTCACGTCATTAAGTCCCACCATCTTCGGATTGATACCGCCCACCGCGCCCAAGACCTCCATCTGCCGGCATAAGGCTATCTTATGCTGGTTGAAGCCGTCGAAGTAGGCTTCCGACATTTGCATTCCTGCATCCCGGACATACTCTGCGCCACTCCGGTCCGCCGCTGAACGCGACCTGGCCACCGAACGGCCACCGGCAAGCCCTTGCGGCAGCGCCGCCTTCCCGGAAAATGCTGCTGCCAGAACAGCGCTCTTCCGGATAAAATTCCTTCTATCCTCTTTCATATACGGGAAAGATTTTTTCTGTTGTTGACATACTCGGTCGGGGTCATGCCGAACTGCTTGTGGAAATCCCTCGCAAAATTGGATGCGAGCGAATACCCGACCATATCGGCCACCTCATACACCTTGTAATCTCCGTCCGCCAGCAGACGTGCGGCTTTCTGCAACCGCGAGATATTGATCAGATCGTGCGGGGTCAGGTTCGACAACGCCTTTACCTTACGATGAAAGGTCGCCCTGCTCATGTTCATGCGCCTGGCCAGGTGCTCCACGTCGATATCGGTATTCCCAAGGTTCTCGTGAATGATCGTATCCAGCTGTTCAAGGAATTGCCTGTCGGCTTTCGAGCATCCCATGCTTTTGATATGCACCAGGGGGCTGCTTGCAAAATATTCCTTGATCTTAGCCCTGTTGGTCAGCAGGTTCGACAATTGCGCGCGGAGATGTTCCAGAACAAAAGGCTTCTCGATATAAGCGTCGGCGCCGACTTCCAGCCCCTCTATCTTCGAATGGAGCGTATTCCTGGCGGTCAGCAGCACGATGGGGATATGACTGAACTCCAGGTCCGTTTTAACCGTTTTGCAGAGTTCGATCCCATCCATGACGGGCATCATGATATCGGAGATGATCAGCTGGACACTCTCTTCTTTCAGAATTTCCAATGCCTGTTTCCCGTTCAACGCCTTTTTCACGATATACTCGCCCTGCAATTCGCGCGCGATAAAATCCAGGATCTCCTTGTTGTCTTCCACGAAAAGGATGACGGGTCCCGACCGGTCCTTCACGACATCTTCCTCCGACGTCACATTCGTCGCTTCGTCGCTTTGCAATACGAATTCCTGGTCCTGGTGAATGGGTAGCACCAGCAGAAAGACGTTCAGGTCACCTTCCGGCTGCTTCAGATCGAGCACGCCTTTATGCAGCTCGGCCAGCGACCGCGCCAGTGGCAACCCGATGCCCGTTCCCGGCTGTTTCTCTGCCCCCTTCCCGCGATAGAAGGGCTGGAAGATCTTCTCCTTCTGCTCATACGGGATCAGCAATCCGTCATTCCGGACCTCGATGCTGAATACGTTGGCCTCGCTGTTGAAGGGCAGCAACTGCACGACGACCTTGCTCCCGGCATATTTGATCGCATTGTTGACCAGGTTATTCAGTATTTTACGGACAGCTTCGGGGTCCACGAATGCCTGTAGCGTGAGCCGGGGCAGCTCCATCCGGAATTGAAGGGCCTTTTCCTCGGCTACGGGTTGGAAATTGGAAAAGGTCTCCCTGATCAGTTCGGAAATATCCGTTTTAACGAAATTCAGACTGAACTTATCGGTCTCCGTCTTGCGAAAATCAAGCAGCTGATTCGTCAGATCGATCAGTCGGTTCGTGTTTCTTTCCATTGTGCGAAGGTTTTCGATTATTTCGGGATGCTGACTCTGTTTCTTCACCAGTTTGTCAAGAGGCAGTTTTATCAGGGTCAATGGCGTTCGTATCTCATGTGCGACATTCGTAAAGAATTCGATCTTGGCATGATAGATCTCTCTTTCTTTTTCTCTTTCGAGCAATTCCATTCTTCGCCTGTTCTTCTCTGCCGCCCGCGCCGTGTACCACCGGATGATGAACCAGGCGAGGCTCACGAACCCCAGCGCATACAGCACATAAGCCCAGCTGCCCGCCCAATAGGGTGGCCGTATCTCGATCACGATCTGCGCCTCTTTCCCGGTCCAGGTTCCGCTGCTGTTGGATCCCTTTACTTTAAAGATATATCTTCCGGGCGGCAGTTTCGTAAAATACGCCTTTCTGTTCGTCTTGAGATAGGTCCACTCCTTGTCGAAATTCTCCAGTTTGTAGGCATATTCATTCATTTCCGGGACGATATAGCTCAATGCTGCAAAATCGATGCTGATCGTCGATTGGTCATACGGCAGCGAGACCATCCGGGTGTAAGCAATGGATTCCTTCAGCGGGGAATTCCGCCCGTCCACCGTATATTCCCGGTTGTTGATCTGGAGGCCCGTGATATAAATAGGCGGTACCGCCTCATTCTTCCCGAACTGCGCGGGGTTGAAGCCGATCATTCCCTTGACGCTGCCGAAATAAAGCATCCCATCCGTATCCTTATAGGAAGAGTTGTAATTGAACTGATCGCTTAGCAGACCGTTCGATCGCTTAAAGGTTCGCATATCCCGGCTATCGGGGTTGAAACACACAAGCCCCTTGGAGGTACTGATCCAAAGATTCCTTTTGTCATCTTCGAGTATACGGAAGATCAGATTGTCCGGTAATCCGTCCCGGGTAGTATAGCGCGCGAACTTGCCTCCTGCCCGATCCCATCTGCAAAGACCTCCCTCAGTCGCGAACCACAGGTTTTTTCTGCTGTCCTCGAAAATTCCGTTGACATGGTTGTCGACCAGGCTGCCCGCATCGTTCGGATCATACCGGAGATTACCGTACCGGCCCGTCTTCCGATCATGATAGAAGATACCGTCGCCCTGTGTACAACACCAGAGAATGCCTTCGTCATCCTCCAGAATAGCCTGGATGGGCGCCGCGAATCCCCGCACTGGCGAAAAATCATCGCTTTCACGGTTATACCGGAACAGACCTCCCCACGTTCCGATCAGCAACTCATGTTCCCGCGTCTGATAGATCGTTACGATAAAATTGCTTTTCAGGCTATGCTCGCCCGGGCCCGCATTATAATGCCGGATCACCTTACCTGTCGGAATATTCAGCACGTCCAGCCCATGTTCGAAGGTGCCGATCCAGAGCTCGTCGCCCACCGCCAGGAGTCCATGGATGTTATGATACGCGATACTGCCTTTCGAAGCTGTCGGTTTGAAAGCCGTAAAGGTCCCGGAAACCGGCGAGTATTTATCGACGCCTCCATCCTCCGTCCCTATCCAGAAATCCCCGAACCGGTCCTTCGTGATCTCATGCACCGCATTCCCGCTCAGCGACGGTGTTCCGGGGCGCGGAAAGAATTTCTCGAAAAAGACAAAACGGTCAGGCAGATAATTGATCCCTCCGAGGTAAGTCCCGATCCACAATCCCCCTTCCCTGTCCTTGCAGAACGCAAAGACGACGTTGTCCGATATCGAATAGGGGTTATCGTATTCCCGCTGCAAATGCGTTACGCTCCCGTTGGTATTGTCGTAGATATAGACCCCCGTCTCCGTGCCGATCCAGTACTCGCTCCCGCTCCGCCGGATCACCGATCGCACATAGATGCCCGACCCTTCCTTATTGGAAGTGATGATGTCCCTGTACCTGCCCGTCTTCGTATCGAAGATCTTTACCCCCTCGTTCTTCGTCCCGATGAGGAAGTTGCTGTCATTCATCGGGTAGATCTTCTCGATCGATACGGCCAGCGGATCGGACGGCAGATGATAGGTACTTACCGTATAAAAAGAATCGCGCTCCGGAAGATATTTCTTCAGACATCCATTCGCGGTAGAGACCCAAAGCGAACGATCCGGCGTGAGCGCGATCGATTTCGCTACCGGCGCCAGTCCATCCATTGTGTAGACTTTACACTTACCGCTCGCCGGCTCCGCATACTTCCCGTCGGATGGGTCCGCATCCTTCCCGCCAGATGGGTCCGCATCCTTCCCGCCCTCGGGCTTCAGACAATAAACAGCCTGATCGATAATGAACCAAAAACATCCTCTTCCGTCACTGAGTATCTCCGTGGAGTTGCCTTTCGGCAGGCTCCGCACAAGATTGAACTTCTCTCTGAATTTGTCGAAGGTATAAACGCCCTTGTTGGTGCCCACCCAGATAACGCCATGTGCGTCACTATACAGGCATCGGATAAAATTGCTCCCGATGCTGCCCGTGTCCCCGGGATCATGGTAAAAAGTCTTGAAAGCATATCCGTCAAAACGGTTCAACCCATTGATCGTCCCGAACCACAGAAATCCATCGTCATCCTGTATACTGCACTCGACCGAGTTATTCGACAACCCGTTCTCCACCTGAAAATGATTGAAATAATAAGACTGACCCTTCGCTTTGCCGCACGCAAAAACCGCAAAAAAGAAAACGAACGATATCTCAAACTTGAACTCTCTCATTACGAAGTACAAATTAGCCTAAAAAGTCGGCTGTCCATTGCACGATATTCTCGAATTGATAAAATTTGAAAAGATTTTGATAAATATTGATCAGGAAAAGCCGGCCGAAAATACCGTTCTTTGATTGGCTTAACAGTAGCTTTGCAAGACAACCAAACACGGGCCTGCCTGACGTGCTCATACTACCTATTCAATTCGATTGCTTATGATAAAATGCAGATTTCTTCGCTACGCGGCAATTACCAACTTTAAACAAAAAAAAATGAACCAAAACTCGCTGCTTTACCCAAATGCTTATAGAAGGCTGCTGGTCATCCTGTCGCTGGTCTGCTTCAGCGGCGCCGTATTCGGGCAGTCACGGCAGATCACAGGCAAAGTCGTCGGAAACGAGAGCGACAGCGCGATCGTCGGCGCGACCGTTTCCGTGAAAGGGAGCAAGATCGGCACGACCACCGGACAGGACGGCACATTCACACTTTCGGTCCCCGCCAATGCTACGCTGATCGTCAGTTATGTCGGCTTCACACCGCAGGAGATCCGCATCGGGACCCAATCCAGCTTCAACGTCCGCCTGGCTCCCGAAAATCAAAGCATTCAACAGGTGGTCGTCATCGGCTATGGCACGCAAAAACGCAAGGACCTGACAGGCGCCATCAGCAGCGTAAGCGCCGAGCAGATCGAAAAGGTGCCTACTCCCACGCTCGAACAGGCGATGCAGGGACGCGCCGCGGGCGTTCAGATCACCCAGAACGACGCCTCTCCCGGCGGTAATATCAACGTCCTGATCCGCGGCATCGGCAGCCTCGCCAACAACGGTAACTCTCCGCTGTATGTGGTCGACGGCTATCCGCTCGAAACAGGCGGGATCAACAATATCAACCCCAACGATATCGCCACGATCGACATCCTCAAGGATGCCTCCGCTACCGCCATTTATGGTATGCGCGCGGCCAACGGCGTCGTGATCATCACTACCAAAAGGGGCAAACGTAGCGGCGCACAGATATCCTTCGATATGTACGAGGCGTTCCAGGGCAAACCCAAAGAATATAAGGTGCTGAATGCGGAACAGTTCGGTACACTGGCCAATACGGTCGCCGCTGCTTCCAACGGCAATTTCCAGTCCTTCTCCGCCTGGGCCAACCCCTCCACCCTGCACAGCGTCGACTGGCAGAATACGCTTTACCGTCCAGGATTGACACAAAACTATAACCTCGCCGTCAGGGGAGGCACCGACAAGGTACAGGCTTCTGCCTCCGCCGGCTTCTACAACCAAAAAGGTATCGTTCAGGGCTCCTATTTTCAGCGCGTCACCTTTGCCGGGGCATTGGACTACACGCCGGCCAAATGGGTGAAATGGTCCACCAGCATTAAATATTCACACCAGAACTTCAATGTGCCCTTCGGTTCCAATGGCAGTAACAATCTGCTTTCCCTAAGCGAATTGCCGCCGACATTGGACAGCGGCAACGCGAAGACCACATCGATCAAGGATGCTAATGGCAACTACGGTTTCTTCAATCCCGTATATGTCTATGTGGCTAAATATTCCAATCCCCTTTATAGCATCGAGAACAACCGGTATCAGAACCTGAACAATTACTTCCTCATCAGCAGTTACCTGGAACTCACGCTTCTCGAAGGGCTGAAATTCAAGACCAATGCCGGTATCACTTATAATGGTTATAACGGCTACTATTTCGCGCCGGAGGACGACCGGCTGGTCAATCAATATGGAGCATTGGCAGGCGCGACACAGAACGCCGCCTACAGTCAAAGCATCAACAACAGTTTTGACTGGCTATGGGAGAACACCCTTTCTTATGACAAGACCTTCGGCAAACAT
>DASYSV010000563.1:0-2772 GCA_036010185.1 Puia sp. | reverse complement strand
GTTTGCGGAAGACAATAGGGTGTTTGGCATCGGGCCAGGGAATAGTGACCCGCGTCTCATCGAGCGTACGGAAAGGCGCGACTATTTCCAGGCCGGGGATATCCTTTTTTGCAGCCGCGCCCATGGGTTCGGAGAGAGAGACACCATGCCAGCTGTTGTGGTCATTGTGGCCTTCGGCGACAACCCGGTAGATGCGGCTTCCGTCCTTTTCGAATTTATCGAAGGTGAAATCGTATTGCACCAATAGGAAAATGACGAGCGAAGCGCTGATGCCGATGGAGAGCCCGACAATATTGATGAAAGAAAAAGTCTTGTTGCGGCGGAACGCGCGCAGCGCGACGAGGAAATAGTTTTTTAGCATATTTAGTCCCGGTTTTGTCTTCCAGGATAAATATATGCCAAAACCGTAGAAACGCGTTAATTATGCTGCGGTTCGCTCATTTTCCGCATCACCTCATCCAGGTTGAAACTTGCCGGTTTTTGCCGCGGCGGGAATTCCCTGAAACTTTGCAGCCATCGCCCCACGAGCGCCTGCGCGCCATACATCAGGTAAGCATGATGGACCATCCAGACGTCGTATTCGATCGATTTGTCCCCACGCTCGAACGGATCTGCGTAGAGGTCATAGAAATAGGGCAGCCGCAGCTTTTCAAAACCTTTTGACCAGATCTCGAGACCCTCATGATTCTGCTGAATGAAATCGATCTTCCAACGCTGATACCTGATCGCGAAAAGATCCCCGTCATCACTCCAGTAAATGAACTCGTTACGGGGGTCCTCTTTGACCTCGCCTTTGCAGCTTGCCCACATTGTCATCGTGCTCCGCCATGCCGTCGGCTTGCAGACCGAGACCGGTCTTACCTTCATATTCCGGACTGAGATGGGTAAAGACATGCATCCGGGTCGAATTATAATAACAGAAAAAGGGTTTTCCCGCCTTCACCTGCCGGTCCATAAAATCGATAGCGGCAGACGTAAATTCCTCATCCACAGTCTCCATCCTTTTTTTTGTCAGCGGCCCGGTATCTTCGATCTTTCCATCCGAAGTACATTTTAGCACGCCGCGTGGACCAAATTGCTTTTTGAAATTCGGGTTTTTCGGATAATCGGCGTCTTCCGGCTCCTCTTCGGCATTGAGATGGTAAAGATTGCCGAAGAATTCATCGAAACCATGTTTGGTAGGCAGGAATTCATCCTTGTCTCCAAGGTGGTTCTTACCGAATTGACCTGTAGCATAGCCGAGGACCTTAAGGTATTCGGCGACCGTCGGGTCCTGGTCACGAAGGCCGATATCCGCTCCGGGCATTCCCACTTTGGTCAATCCTGTTCGGATAGGCGACTGTCCCGTCGGGAACACGCGCCGCTCATCACTTCACTCCTGTAAATACGGCTTTTACTCCATTTTGGTAGGGCGGGGCGACAGGCCTTCCTACATTTGTCCGAACACCAACCTCCTCCGCATGAAATTCAAACACACTGTCAACCTGCTTTTAGCCCTGAGCTGTCTTTCCGCCACCGCGCAACAAGGCCAGCTATACGACAACACCAATTACAAGGCCATCTATTTCAAAGAGGCCTGCGACCTCATCGCCAACACCCCCGGTCTGCTGCTGCTGGACGTCCGCTCGCCCGGCGAATACGCAGATACCAGCCAGTTCATCGGTTCCCGGATCGGCAGACTCAAGGGCGCCATCAATATCTCCATCGATTCGATCCTTCTTCACTATCGGGATCTCGTGCCGTATAAGAACAGGACGATCCTGGTTTATTGCTCACACAGCCAGCGTAGCAGGGGGGTCAGCCGATTGCTCGGAGACAGCGGGTTCACGAAGGTATACAGCCTGAATGGCGGAATGACCGAGGTCGACCGCGAGCCCGATGCCTCATTCCCCTGCAAGGCGTCATTATACACCTCAAATCTCCCTTACCGGCTTATGGGGCCGGAGGATGCCGCAGTCTTCATCAAAGACAAGAATAATGTGATCATCGATATCCGCCCCGCCACCCAATTCAATGGCACGGACACCGCCGAGATGACCAATATCGGACGGATAAAAGGCGCGATCAACATACCCGGGACGGAGTTAGATCAATCCATTGCCGGTCTCGAAAAATACAAGGATCGGCCGATTCTCCTCTATGACCTGTACACTTCCAATGCGATGAAGGCGGCGGCCAGACTGACAGCCGCGGGGTTTAAAAAGGTGGCGGTGCTCTTTAACGGCTTCGATACCTTCCTGCTCAATTTTTCCTCCGCCTCGCCGATACGCAAAGAATGGATCATGGCTGCTCCGCGCTACCAACTGACGGGTGTGAGGGAGGCGGTTGATCTCGTCAACCATTCCCCCAGTCTGGTGGTGGCCGATATGCGCGCCATAGACCAGTTCGAAAATAAATCGAAACAGAAGTTCTTCAACCTGGGCCATATCCGGAACGCCGTCAATTTTCAAAATGCGCAACAGCTCGAGGACTATCTGAAAGGCAAACCCAAAAATACGCCTGTCCTCATCTATGGCGCTTTTGGACCTGCTATGAGTTCCATGAACACCGACCCGGTGGTCGACCTGCCAGCGCTTTCCCGGCGACTGGCAGGAGAGGGCTATACCCGCATACATCTGCTGTACGCCGGCATTTATTCGCTGGTGTGGGCCTCCGCCAACGTCGATGGGCAGCAGGACGCCAAAGGCATTTTGATCGATCACGAAGGGTTGTATTGATCATGCCGGGACTCATCGCAATGAAAATGATAATTGCCAAATAAAAAAATTGCTA
>DASYSV010000426.1:0-3257 GCA_036010185.1 Puia sp. | reverse complement strand
GGAAAGCGGTGTTCGCGAACTGGATCGTCAGCTAGCGTCGATTATGCGGTGGCTGGCCAAGGAGTACGCGATGAAAGGGAAGCTAAAGGCACAGCTGACGCAGACCGACATCGATAAGATACTGGGGAGGGCGAGGTACAGCAACGATCTTTATAAGGTAGCCAATATGGCCGGGGTAGCCGTCGGACTGGCGTGGACCTATGTGGGCGGCGACATTCTTTTCGTGGAGACCTCCCTGAGTGACGGCAAGGGCGATCTCAAGCTGACCGGCAATCTGGGAAATGTTATGAAGGAGAGCGCCGCCACTGCGCTGACCTATTTGCAGTCGAATGCCCGGAAATACGATATCGATCCGGATATATTCAATAAAAAAACCATTCACGTGCATGTTCCGGAGGGTGCTGTTCCCAAGGACGGGCCCAGCGCGGGGGTAACCATGATGAGCTCGATCGCCTCCGCTTTTACGGGACGACGAGTAAAGCCCTATCTGGCCATGACGGGTGAAATAACCTTGAGGGGCCAGGTTTTGCCGGTGGGAGGCATCAAGGAAAAGATACTGGCTGCGAGAAGGGCCGGACTAAAGGAGGTGGTCCTTTGCTGGCAGAATGAAAAGGATGTGCAGGAGATAGATTCCTCTTTCATCCGGGGGCTGAAATTCAATTTTGTAAAAACGATGCAACAGGTGCTGGAATTGAGCCTGGTGCAGTGAACTTTCCTGACCTGAAAGCTGTTGATATAAAGATTTTCATGTTGGTTGTTTTAAGGGAAGGGCCGAGCACACTGAGCGCCCGGCCCTTTATCTTTTCATAAGGTTTATTGCTTAATGGAAAATGGGTAATCGCATATGGTTTCCCCGGATTTACTTTTTTATTATGATCTAAACATTAATTTTGAGACTGGCAGAAAAAACCTTCCATGATCAGATTAGTCATCGTAGACGATCATATGCATGTCCGTGAAGCCTGGAGTTGGGTACTCAGCCAGGTGCCGGGTCTAAATGTCATAGCGCAGTGCGCCAATGGTCTGGAAGCCATCGAGGCCGCCAGACAGCTGCAACCTGATGTCATGCTGATGGATATTCACATGAATCCCGTCAACGGGCTGGAAGCGACCCGAACGATCCGCGGGTTTGCGCCGGATATCAAGATCATTGGGGTTTCCGTCCAGGCCGAACGGTCCTATGTCACGGAAATGTTGCGCAGCGGAGCCAACGGCTATGTAACCAAGAATTCTCCGAGTGAAGAAATGGTCACCGCCATCGACGAAGTATTGGCCGGCAAGACCTATATCTGTGAAGAGGTGGGCCAGATGCGCCCGGTGGCGCGTTTTTAGCGTTCGGCCTTTCAGGCCGGCTGATTTTCCTCTTTAAATGCCATTCTCGGTTTCAGCCCCAGGAGCTGGAACATCGCATTATCTTCCTCGAAAGAGGGATTGGGTGTGGTCAGCAGCTTCTCACCGGCAAAGATGGAATTAGCTCCCGCCATAAAGCAAAGGGCCTGTTCGGCCTGGCTCATCTCCGACCTGCCCGCGCTGAGACGGACCATGGTGGATGGCATGATAATGCGCGCGGTTGCGATCATCCGGATCATATCCCATACATCTACTTTCGGGTTGTTCTCCAGTGGAGTCCCTTTGACGCGTACGAGGGCATTGACCGGTACGCTTTCGGGGTGTTGCGGCAGGGTGGCGAGTGTATGGAGCATTCCGATCCTGTCCGCATGCGTTTCGCCGAGTCCGATGATGCCGCCGCAGCATACTGTAACACCTGCTTTCCGGACATTGTCCAGTGTGGTCAGCCGGTCGTCATACGTGCGGGTGGAAATGATCTCGGTGTAATATTCTGAGGAAGTATCGAGGTTATGGTTATAGGCGTGGAGACCCGCGTCGGCGAGACGTCGCGCCTGGTCTTCGTTGAGCATGCCGAGGGTGCAGCAGACCTCCATTCCCATTTGGTTCACTCCCTTCACCATGTCCAAAACGCGGTCGAAATCCTTGTTGTCCCTGACCTCACGCCAGGCGGCTCCCATGCAGAACCGGGTCGAACCCGCCGCCTTCGCTTTGGCGGCATATTCCAGCACCTCTTCTTTCTTCATCAGCGCCTGTACATCGACGCCCGTATTATAGCGGGCCGCCTGAGGGCAGTAAGCGCAGTCTTCGGGGCATCCGCCTGTCTTTATGGATAGCAGCGTGCAAACCTGCACTTCCGCGGTGTCCTGGTATTGGCGGTGTACGGAGGCGGCACGGTAGATCAGCTCGAGCAAAGGGCTGTTATAGATGGCTTCAATTTCCTGCAGCGTCCATTTGTTGTGCTTCATTGGATTCATATTATCAGGCAAATATCGGAATTTTTCTCATCCGGTAAAGGACCCGCCGGGTTCCGGGAACAGGAGCCTTGTCGTCGATGGTAAAAAAAGCCGAGAATTGTTTTTCGAATTCGGCCTCGTCGTACGGTGTCGGATAAGCGCTTTTATTCCGCACCAGCTGCATGGATCTTTCGTCGCCGGGCGGGACGAACTCGATAAGCAGCCATCGGCGGGTCAGCCGGGCCAGATAGCGGGCAACCATCGGCAGGGGGATATTGCGTCCAAGGACGAGGTGATGGATCAGTGCGAGCGCCACGACGAGGTCGCTGACCGCCCTGTCGGAAAAGGAGCTTCTTTCGCGGTGATCGAAACCGGTGGCGGGAGTAGGGTTGGCGATGTCCACGCAAAGGGCCTGGATCGGGTGGCTTTCGCTGCCGCCGGCCCGATAAAGGGTTTCGACGCATTGCCAATCCGCCTCGGCGGCGATGACCGGAATGCCTTTTTCGGCGAGGATCCTGCTGAAGTGGCCGTTATTGGCTCCCAGGTCCAGGGCGGAGGAAAAATCGATGCCCCCGATCATCGAGGTGAAGAGCGCTTGCTTTTCATCGAGATAGGTCTTGCTCAGAATGCTTTTCTCATAGTAATCGCTCCATCCCGGGTCACGGAATGCGCGGGAATCCAGCTTGCGGACGACATCTTCGAGATTGGATAACAAATGGAGGAGCCGGGTCTTGCTGAAAGCAGGCAATGGAGCATCCTTATTAGTCCGTCGGCTGATCATTGCCGGTAGAAAGACGTGCAACCACGCTCCCAGTCTCATCCGGCTGCGGAAGGGCAGCATCCGTGCGGTGATGGCTGCCGGGATGCCGTCGGGCCAGGCGCTGACGATGCGGTGCGTTCCCGATCCATAATAGCGATGAAGGAACAGCGGGTATAGAAAACATTCACAGAACT
>DASYSV010000560.1:0-8649 GCA_036010185.1 Puia sp. | reverse complement strand
TTCAACCGCTTCAGCATCTATCACCAGTTGCTCAATATGCCGCGATGGAAATTCATGGCATTGGTATTTCTCATCTTTTTTATCGTCAACGTGAGTTATGCCCTGATCTATTATTGCATCGGCAGCACAGAGCTGACTGGGCTGGTCGCCGACACGCCCTGGGGAAAATTCAAGGAGGCCTTTTTCTTCAGCACCGAGACCTTTACTACGGTGGGTTATGGTCGGGTGAACCCGGTGGGCGACGGAGCGAATATCGTCGCGGCCATCGAGGCGCTGACAGGTCTGCTGTCTTTTGCCATCTTCGCGGGTCTCATGTTCGGGCGTTTTTCACGGCCCCGGAGCTACCTGGTGTTTAGCGATAATGCGCTGATCAGCCCGTTCAGGGGCGGGACGGGGCTCATGTTCCGGTTCGCCCCCTATAAGGATAACCATACGCTGACGGACGTACAGATCAGGGTAAATGTGGGCCTTAAGGTCCAGATGGATGGGAATGCGGAATACCGGTATTATGACCTGAATCTCGAAAGGACCAAGGTCGAAAGCCTGCCCATGAACTGGACGGTGGTCCATCCCATCGACGAACAAAGCCCGTTCCTGGGCTTCACGCAGGAAGATATGGTGGCAGCGGATGTGGAGCTGTATGTGCTGATCCGCGGTTTCGACGATGTCTTTTCGAATTTGGTCCAGCAACGTACCTCATACACCTATCAGGAAATTATTTTCAACGGTAAGTTTGTGCCTATGTACAGGGAAAGCGAAGATGGAAAAACCACTATCTTAGAGCTCCATAAACTGAACGAGTTCATCCCTGTGAATGTTCCTTCCGTAACTCTTCCCGCCCCCTCTCCTGCGAAGCTATGACACCGCCAGGTTACGCCCGACAATTGAAAAGACATCATGACCGGGCGAAATAGCCCGTAACAGTAAACCGTTATAGTATCCAACGGTCCAACATCACTATTAAGCCGACATTGTTGAACAGACTCATTAAAATAGCAGCGCCGATCGTACTCTTTGCTTTCACCTTCCAGCGACTCAACGCGCAGGACTCTTTGTCTATCAACAAATTAAATAGTGCGCCGGCCGCACACCCGCCGGCCGCACACAAATACGGGCTGTTCTCCCATGACCCCAACAATCAGACGGACCTGGTGGACCTCGGCCGCAGTTTTCTAAAGGGCCATAGATCGACGAGGATCGATACGATAAAGCAAAAAGTGGGAAAATTGCATATTTCTGCGCTTCCGGTGGCGGGATATACCCTTCAGACCGGTTTTGCGGGGGTGCTGAGCTCGAATTTCGCGTTCTATACCAGCGAGCACAGCAATATGTCGAATGTCCTGACGAGCTTCACCTACTCTCAATACCAGCAGATCATCTTCCCGATACAGGCCAATATCTGGACCGAAGGCAATCGATACAATATCGTCACCGACTGGCGATATTTGAAATATCCTTCGCTGACCTATGGGCTGGGCGGGGACACCAACGCCGACAGCGGGTACAACATCGATTATGGTTATATAAGGCTGCACCAGGCCGTTCTTCGAAGTGTGACGAAGGATCTTTATCTAGGCATCGGCTATGATTTCGACTATTTCTGGAATGTCCGGGAGATCGATCCGCCACCCGGCAAACCCACCGATTTCGAACGGTACGGTCTCTCCAGTTCCGAACAGGCTTCAGGGATATCCCTGCGCGCCCAGTTCGACAACCGGCGCAACCCCATCAATCCCGAGAACGGCACCTATTTCAATGTCAACTATCGCGACAATTTTACCTGGCTGGGCAGCAGCGACAACTGGCAATCGCTGTTATTCGATGCCCGGGAATATATCCGCTTCCCCGGGTCGACGCATAATGTCCTGGCGATATGGAGCTACGACTGGCTGACCGTCGGGAATGGCAATCCTCCTTACCTGCTTTTGCCCAGCACGGGTTGGGATGCCTATAGCAATACGGGCAGGGGTTATATCCAGGGCCGTTTCCGCAGCAGGAATATGCTCTATTTCGAATCGGAATACCGCTTCGGCATCACTTCGAACGGCATTCTCGGCGGGGTCGCTTTCGGCAACGCCCAATCTTTTTCCGACCCCGTCACCGGCAGATTCAATACGATCGCACCCGGCTATGGCGGCGGCATCCGGATCAGTTTGAACAAGTTCTCGCGCACCAATCTCTGTATCGACTATGGCTGGGGCATCCACGGATCGGGCGGTTTTTTTGTGAATCTCGGTGAAGTTTTTTGAGTAACTTCCCTATATGAGAAAATTAACCGCGCTGCTGGCAGCCCTGTCGCTGACGGCCACTGCTTTCTGCCAGCAAGGCAACCCCCGTCTCGCCAACGCCTCGCGTGAGGACAAGAATGGCTGGATCTATGTCCATCTCGAAGGTAGCCCCGGCAACATCGGCTACCAGCACGGCTATCTGCTGGCCGACGAGATCGACGATCTCATCAAAGCCATGAAGGTCTCGCTCCCCCATCTCTCCGGAAAGGACTGGTCCTTCTATCGCGACGCCGTAAAAAAAATGTTCTGGGATAAGATTGACAAGGAATACCAGGACGAGATCGCCGGCATCGTCGAAGGACTGAGGGCGCGCGGGAAACACTATGACGTATATGACCTCGTGGTGTTGAATGGAAATATCGAGCTTTCGCAATATTATGTGCCCTGGCTGGAAGGGAAACAACATCCGGGATCGACAGCCGCCAATAACAAGGCCCCCGGCAACTGCAGCGGGTTCATCGCCACCGGCAGCTATACCGCCGACGGTCTCATCGCCATCGGGCACAACAACTGGACCGACTATCTGGGCGGAGAAAGATGGAATATCATTGCCGACATCGTCCCGCAAACGGGCAACCATATATTCATGGATTGTATGCCGGGGTTGATCCACAGCGGAGATGATTTCGTGGTCACCAGCGGGGGCATCCTCATCACGGAGACCACGATCACGCAATTCAAGGGGTTCGATGAAAAAGGGATACCGGAGTTCGTCCGGGCGCGAAAAGCCGCGCAGTATGCCAACAGCATCGACGATTTCGTACAGATCATGACGACAGGTAACAATGGGGGTTATGCGAACGACTGGCTGGTAGGCGATATCAAGACCAATGAGATCGCCCGGGTCGAGCTTGGTCTGAAACATTTCCGGGTATGGCGGACGAAGGACGGCGTCTACACCGGGTCGAACTTCCCGCTGGATTCGACACTCATCGCCACCGAGACGACTTTCAACCCGGCCGACACCACCAATTCCCCCAATAGCCGGCGCCGGCGGTGGGAGCACCTCACCGCCCAGTACAAGGGGCGACTGGATGTGGAGACGGCCAAGACGATAGAAGGCGACTCTTATAATGAGCTGACCAATGCCCGCGAAGCCAGCCGCTGCGTCATCGCCGGTCGTGCCGATACCGACCCGAACGGCATCCCGGAATGGAGCTGGCCTCCTTTTTTCCCCGGTGGTACGGTTCAGGCGAAGATCACTACGACCACACTGGCCAAAGACCTGAAGTTCTGGGCGCATATGGGTAACCCCGATGGCGAGGATTTTCTGGCCGCCCCCTTTCTGGCGGCCCATCCGGAATATGAATGGGAATCGAGATACCTGCGGGATATGAAGGCATGGCCGTGGACGCTGTTCGAGGCTAAACGGTAGGGATGCCGGGGCAGCGCATTCCGCAGGTCGACGCAACCGCGAGTGCCGCCGCTTTGGGGTATGCCCATAAAAAAAGGTAACGTAGGGTGGGCCCTCCATACATTACCCCTTTGTGAACGGCTTATGCCAATGCCTTAAAGGCCGAGCAGTAGAACGTGTGTACTCTTTTAAGGTTGATCACAGGAAGTATAAGTTGATCTTTCGAAAATTCAGGCAAATCGCAGGTTAAGTCTATAATTTGACACAAAATATATACCATAAAGGCGAAATGCGCCTAAAATTGACGATAACTTGATACCGATCATGGAAAAATCTTCTGTTTAGCGGTTACATCCTCCTGTTTGGCGGTGACTATGGTTAATCATCCTTACCAATGTTGATCGCCATGCCTGATACCAAGACCGAAAAGTTCATCCTGTTTGAACAATTCATCGATCGCTATTACCCCTCGATATTCGCAGGGGTCCAAAAACTCGCGGGACCGGTCGAGAAGCTGGTGCTCGAGAAGTTGACGGTCGAGATCTTTATCGACCTGTGGGAGCATAGCGACGAGCTCTTCAAACCACTCAGAAAACCCGCTTTTGTCTATAAGGTGCTGGTCAGGCATGTCATCGCCTGGCTGAAAAAGACGGGGGCCGGCGAACAGCTGGCATTCTTACAGAATACGCTGCTGATCGATCCCGATCAGGAAGGCTGAGCCACGGAGGGCGGTTCGCGAACCCGGAAGTCCCCGGCCGTCTGTCGAAGTCCCGGCGGCAAGCCTCGCTGAGACGTAGAGGATCCTCCCCCTACCGGCGCAATCCCTTTTTAAAGAATTTCTTTACGATAAGACTGGTCGCAAATCCGGCGACGACCCTGAGCAACCCCATTTTTGTCTCATGGCCGTCGAAGAATAGATTGCCGATCAGGCGCTTGAAGATATTGGCCGGCTTGAACCGATCCGCAACCTCCCCTACCCGGCTACGCATGTGTTGCTGGTTAACATAATCCTGGTGCTCCAGATCGCGGATCGTCTCGCGCAACTGCCCGATGGTGGTGATCTTAGCCGTCTTCATTTTAATATCTTTCTGATCAGCATATTGCTAAAGGTGTCCTTCAACCACCGCTCGCGCCGCACCAGTATGATCAGTGCGATGATCGCATAGAACCCGCCGACGATAAAAAACCCATAGTAACTCTTGCCCAGTATCTCCCCGAGCCATAAGGCCACCCCGATGCTGATCAGGATCACCACGAACGACGCGAACACGATCATAGCCAGACCGGCTACCAGTTCCCCGGAAACATCGGCAAGACTCTCGATCGTCTTCAGCTTCCACAGCGTTGCTTTGGTCTCGATGAAATCGCCCGCATCGGACAGAAGAATATCGATATCCGTAGGTTCTTCTTGCATGCTCACGACATGGAGTTCTTTTGACTGGTGAAGCTGCCTTTCATCCCTTCGACCACATCATTGAATTTTTCTTTTACGGTCTCTCCGAAACCGGCGATGCTGTCCCCGATATCGGATCCTTTTTCCATTAATTTACGGCGCGTCTCCGATCCTTTATCGGGCGCAAGCAATACGCCAAGCGCCGCGCCGATGGCCGCTCCGGCGATAAAGGTCAACAGGACTTTCGATGTGTTGTTACTCATAGTTTCTCCATTTTAGTAAGACTTCAAGTTTAGCGTCTCTTCTCTTAGTACCCAAAAAATCCTTGCCAAATCTTCTATAGGACAGTATTTCGCAAAGAGAGGGGGTATTTGTGAAAAAAGTTCTACATTCTGAGCAAGGGGGTGTTGGTTTTATGGGTAAGGGAATGTGGTATCATTTCTGGGGATGGGGAGGTATGCAAAACGGCACTATCCTGCAGTATTTTCACTGGTATTATCCTACAGACGGCAGCTTATGGAAAAAATTGGCCGCGGAAGCCCCCCATCTGGCCGGTATGGGCTTTACCGCCATTTGGCTACCCCCCGCCAGCAAAGGAACTAATGGCACATTCTCAGTCGGTTATGATGTTTATGATCCGTATGATCTCGGAGAATTCGATCAAAAAGGATCGGTCCGGACTAAATATGGCACCAAACAAGAGCTGATGTCCGCGGTGGAGGCCATACACAAGGCCGGCATGCAGGTCTATCTCGATGTCGTACAGAACCACCTGGCGGGCGGCGACCAAAAGGAGACGGTCCGTGCCCGCAAGGTCGACCCCGAAGACCGGAACAAATTCATCAGCGATCCCTATGATATAGAGGCCTTTACCCGGTTTACCTTTCCAGGCCGAAAAGGAAAATATTCGCCTTTCATCTGGGATCATCACTGCTTTACAGGTGTCGATTATGACAGCCGGACGAAGGAAATGGCGATCTACAGCATCCAGAACGACTATGGCGAGGGCTGGGAGGACGTGATCGACGAGGAAAAGGGCAATTACGACTACCTGATGTATGACGATGTCGAATTCCGGAACCCGCACGTAAGGGAGGAACTGAAGAAATGGGGGGAGTGGCTCTGGAACCTGACGCATTTCGATGGGGTCCGGATCGACGCAGTAAAGCATATCCCGCCCGGTTGGGAGAACGAATGGCTGGATCATATGCGTAAAGTAACCGGGAGCGAGTTCTTTGCGGTAGGCGAATATTGGGCGCCGGGCAATCTCCCGCTGCTGCTGAAGTATATCGATGCCACAGAGGGGAGAATGTCGCTGTTCGACGCTTCGCTGCATCACAATCTGTTCGAGGCGGGCAAAAAGGGGCAGGATTTCGACCTGACGACCATATTCAACGAAACGCTGGTGGCGGTAAAACCGGAGCTGGCGGTGACGGTGGTCACCAATCATGACACGCAGCCCCTGCAAGCCCTGGAAGCGCCTGTAGATGACTGGTTCAAACCGCTGGCCTATGCTCTGTTATTGTTGCGCGATACGGGCTATCCCTGCGTGTTTTATGCGGACCTCTATGGTGCCGGATATAAAGACAAGGGCGCCGATGGCAATGAATATCGGATAGATATGCAGCCGGTGGAGCAGATCGACCGGCTGATGACGGCGCGCAAGCGGTTCGCCTATGGGACCCAGCGGGATTACCTCGATCATCCGTGTTGCATCGGATGGACAAGGGAGGGTGACGACGAGCATGAGGATTCCGGTTGCGCCGTGCTCATCTGCAACGGAGACGAAGGATTCAAGACCATGGAGGTCGGGAAAAGACATGCCGGCAGGAAGTTTGTCGATTGGCTGAACAAGTACCCGGGGACCGTTACCATCGACGAAGAAGGCAAAGGGGAGTTCCATGTCGGCGGCCGGGCGGTGTCCGTATGGGTGCAGGAGGGGGTGTGACGGAAAATATGAAAACGATCAAACAATTCAGATCCGACCTGCGAACACGCGCAGGGTACGGCACAGCCTTTATCCTGCTGCTGTCCTGCTATCTGCTTACCGTATACGCCAATTCCGAGTTGCTTAAAGAGGCCAGGGTGATCGCTTACTCCGAACGCGCTGTGACCCCAAAGGAGATGATCGCCCTGACGGCGCGACACCGCTTTCTGGATAATGTCATTTTCGTTTCGGTCAGTATTGCCGTTCTCGTCGCTATCTTCGCCTGGCTGACCTACTCGCGCGAGAACAAGGCCCGGCGCATTGCCGACCAACAATTGGCGGCAAATCAGCAACAATTGCAGGAAAGGGTCCAGGATCTCGACAAGGCCAATAAATCATTGCAGCAAATACGCAGCGTGGAGAAATTCGCGGCTACCGGCCGGATAGCGAGAACCATCGCGCACGAGGTGCGTAATCCGCTGACCAATATCAATCTCTCGGTCGAGCAACTGCAGGCCGAGCTGGAAGGTGGGCCTACGAAGAACTACCGCCTGCTACTGGAGATGATCAGCCGCAACAGCAACCGCATCAACGGGCTGATCACCGATCTGCTGAATTCCACCAAATTCACCGACCTGGTCTACCAGCGCATTTCGATCAACGAGTTGATCGAAGAAACGCTCGATCTGGCGCGGGATCGTATCCGGCTGAATAACTTCGATGTCACGAGAGATTATATGTCCGATACCTGCGAAGTCTCGGTGGATGTGCGAAGAATGAAGATCGCGCTGCTCAATATCATCGTCAATGCGCTGGAGGCGATGGAGCCCGGTCAGGGCATCCTGCACCTGAAGACGGCTGTCAGAAACAATAAATGTGTGATAACGATAAGCGATAACGGGGCTGGTATAGACGAAGATACGTTGCCGAAGGTATTCGAGCCCTACTACACCAGCAAAGCTTCGGGCACCGGTCTGGGGCTCACCAACACCCAGAATATCATCCTTAACCACAATGGCTCGATCATGCTCGACAGTAAAAAGGGCGTCGGTACGTCCTTCATCATCCAGCTCGAGCTCGCGTGAGAGAAATGGGGAAGAGTGGGTAATACCCGCTACACAAGCCGCATGGGCTATTGAAAACGATAGGCTTTATGCCCTGCGGGGTCAGTACTATATAATTTGTCGATCGCATCATTGATCATCTTGCGATTCAGCGGTTTGGCAACAAAAAGATCGACGCCACCGTCATAGGCCTGTTTCCTGTCCGCGGCGCCGTCGTGCGCCGTGATCATGATCACCTTTACTTCAGGATAATTCTTTTTGATATACGGAATGAAATCCAACCCAAAACCATCGGGCAGATGATTATCAAGGAATAACAAGGAAGGCGTATCCGTCTGAAGTGCATTCGCTGCGTCTGAAAGCGTATTCACGAAGCCTGTTACGAAATTTCTCTGTTTCAACATGCCGCTTAGCAAATAACAAATATCCAGTTCATCGTCTACGATAAGGACTTTATTATTAGTGTCTGTCATAATAATTGTTTCCACTTACCCACATAAATTTAGAATCCCCACAATTTTATCATAACAGAATATTTACAATTTTATTGCCACGATATTTCCGGGGCGTCCCTGGCTCTAATTTTGCCTTGCCCTGTTTATAATACACAATATTGACGCCAA
>DASYSV010000407.1:0-3235 GCA_036010185.1 Puia sp. | reverse complement strand
GTTAAAGTTTACAGGGATGATCGAGGAAATCTAGGTTCCGGCCGAGAAAGGATATGTGAGAATGGATAAAGATGTGGATCGTTTAGCGCAAGATACGATAATTATACCGGTCGGGGAAGGGGTTGGACAGGGGGGCCCGATCCTTCGTGAAAATCCCGAAAAAGGATGAACCGCTGCCGGTGAGCGAGGCGTAGAGGGCTCCGGAGTCATAAAGGGAATCCTTTATTTCCCGGAGATGTGGATGCAGGCGGAAGATGGGTTCTTCGAAATCGTTGATCAGAGCTTCGCGCCAGTCCGATACCGGGTGGCTGAGGATCGTCGCCAGGGGGGTGTTGTTTTCGCAGGGTGTACAAAGCGAAAAGGCTTGTGCGGTACTGATGTGGATACCGGGATCGATGAGTGCGAAGGAATAACCGGAAAGATCGAGCGAAAGGGGTTGGAGCAGGTGGCCGCGGCCTGTTCCCAGACAGGGTTTGTTGAGGATGAAGAAGGGGCAATCGCTGCCGAGCCGGGCGGCATAATCAAGGAGCTGTTGCTGCGTGAGACCGAGCTGGAATTGCCGGTTGAGTACTATCAGCGTCGAGGCTCCGTCGGAGGAACCCCCGCCCAGACCCGCGCCGATGGGTATATTCTTATACAGATGGATATGGATGGGCGGGAGGGTGGGGAAGTCGTTGCGGAGCAAATCCCAGGCCTTCAGACACAGATTGGACCCGGGGTCTCCGGGAATAGGGTTGCCATAGGAAGAGAAGCGGGTCTCATCGGTGGTGCGGACGATCTCGAGGACATCTTTCAACGGCAGCGGATAAAAGGCCGTCTCCAGATCGTGAAATCCGTCATCGCGGCGGCGAAGGATCTTTAATCCGAGATTGATCTTGCAGTTGGGAAAAAAAAGCATTTTATGAGTGAGCTCACCTGGTTTTGCGCCGGCTGTTGATCTCGTCGCGGATAGCGATCGCGCGGATGTAATCCTCCTGTTCCAGGACCTCGTTCAACAGCGAGGTAAGGTCATCCATGGAAAGGGCCTTAAGGTCTTCCCTGGCGCTGCTTTCCGTGGTGGAAACGGTTGCCGTCGAGCTGGTTTTTTTCTTTTTGGAGGAGCTGTCTTCCATCAGGATGCCCGCGCTGTCGAGAATATGTTCGTAGGTGAAGATGGGGCAGCCGAAGCGTACCGCCAGTGCGAGGGCGTCGGAGGTACGCGAGTCGATCTCGACCGTATCGTGTTCGCTTACGCATACCAATTTGGAATAGAAGATCCCTTCCTGGAGATCGCAAATGATGATCTCCTGCAGATCGATGGTGAAGGCGCTCATAAAGTTCTTCATCAGATCGTGCGTAAGGGGACGGCTGGGGTGCATTTTTTCAAGGGCTACGGCGATGGCCTGAGCCTCAAACCCCCCGATCACGATCGGCAGGCGACGCAATCCGTTGACCTCCCCCAGCACGACTGCATAGGAGTGGGTTTGCGTGATGCTATGCGATAAGGCCACTATTTCCAGTTCGATCTTCTTCATAAATATTATGCGAAACTAAGGATTTTTTGCAAAAAAGGGGCCGCACTCTGGACGTTATAAGTACGTGCGGCCCGATTAATGCTGTTATCAATTGATTCCCTTTAATTTCTTTACCGCCTCGATCATTTTGGGTACGACCTCGAAAGCGTCCCCGACGATACCATAATCCGCCGCCTTGAAAAAGGGCGCTTCGGGGTCTTTGTTAATAACAACGATGACCTTACTCCGGTTGACCCCCGCCAGATGCTGTATAGCGCCGGAAATGCCGATGGCGATGTATAAATTGGGCGCAATGGCAATGCCGGTCTGGCCTACGTGTTCGTTGTGCGGGCGCCAGTGAGCATCGGCCACCGGCCGGCTGCAGGCCGTCGCGGCACCCAGCACCTTTGCCAGTTCTTCGATCATCCCCCAGTTTTCGGGCCCTTTGAGGCCACGGCCTCCGCTAACCACTATTTCGGCCTCCGTCAGCGGCACATGTCCCGACGCCGCAGTAGCCGAAATGACTTTCACTTTCGGAGCGGGTGCACCCGCTGTCAGTGAAACTATGGCCGCAGTACCTTCTCCTTCCTTTATAGCATATGCATTGGGGTTGAGTGCGATGACCTTCATAGGGGTCAGGAGCGAGACATTGGCGAAGGCTTTACCGGAAAAGACATTCTTTTTAACGACAAAACCGGAGCTGATATCGGGCAGCGCTACGGCTCCGGTCACTATGGCAGCTTTGAGCCGGACGGCAACCCGTGGCGCGACTGCCTTGCCGCTGAGGTTGTTGGAGAAGACGACGACGCTGTCGCCTGCAGCCGAAACGGCGTCTGCAATGATTTTGGCATATACCTGTGTATCGAGGTTATTCAAGCCTTCCTGCGCGGCCTGGTGAACCTTCGTGATCCCGTATCTCCCCAACCGGGAAGGGTCTTCCGGGAGTGTGCCGAGGAGGATACCTTCCGCGGAGGTGCCTAATTTTCCGGCCAATGCCGCGCCATAGCTCATTGCTTCCAGCGAGGCTTTTTTAACATGTCCGTCTGAGTGATCGATGAATATGAATACTGGCATAATGAGATGTTGAGATGAGTTTAAAATAATCTTGCTTCTTCATGGAGGAGCCGTATCAGCTCAGCGGGGTTGTCCGCGGGGACGAGCTTCACGCCTGCTTTTGCGGGAGGGAGCTCGAAAGAAACGATACCGGTCAGCGGCCCGGCATTGGCGGGCTCGACTACCTTCAGCGGTTTGGTACGGGCGCTCATGATGCCCTTCATATTGGGAATGCGTTGTTCGGCTACTCCTTTCTGACAGCTGACGACGAGCGGAAGAGCGGCTTCATCGGTCTCCTCGCCTCCCTCGATCTCGCGTACAACCGTGGCCGTGGCGCCGTTCAGATCGAATTTCGTAGCCAGCGAGATATAGGGCAGATCGAGCATTTCGGCTACCATGCCTCCGATGGCCGATCCGTTGTAATCGATGGTCTCTTTTCCTGTAAGGATCAGATCATACGCCCCTTGCCGTGCAACTTCCGCGATCTGGAATGCGATATAATACGGATCGTGGCTTTCCGCATTGACCCTTATGGCCTCATCGCCGCCGATGGCCAGGGCCTTGCGGATGATAGGGTCGGTGTCGGCGGCTCCGACGGTTACGAGATGGAGCGCGGTCGAAGGATCTTTTTCTTTCAGCTCGATGGCGCGTACGAGAGCATACCATTCATCATAGGGATTGATGATCCA
>DASYSV010000556.1:0-13783 GCA_036010185.1 Puia sp. | reverse complement strand
TTCAGGGTAGTCACGCAAAAGCGCCGGCCCCGCCGGGGCCGGCGCCACCGCCAGGATAAAATGATTGCCCCCGAATTTGATGTCGCCATCTACCCGGTAGATACGATCCGCCTTTTCGTTATACCGATCATACCCCAGCTCATCCATCACAAAGATCAGGATGAGCAGACAGGTAGCCAGCCCGATCGCCAGACCGATAATATTGATCGCCGAAAACCCCTTGCTTTTCCAAAGGTTACGGATAGCCGTCTTGAAGTAGTTGCGTATCATGGTAGACGTATTTCCCCTTTGACGAACCCACCCCCGAAAAAGTTACACTAGCGCCCTGGCACCGGCACCACCGGCAAACTCTCATTCCCCTCCTCCGACACCGACTGCACGGCAAAAAAGTAATTGTCCTTAGAATACGGCAAATTCGCCTCCGTCCCCGCAAAAAACATCTTCTTCTCCCAAACCGCACTCGTAGTCTCCCGTATCAGTACAAAATAACCCTTAGGCTTCCCGTCAACCGGCGCCTTCCAGGACAATGAAGTCCCATTACCTAACCCCCGCACCTCTATTCGAACATCCTGCGGCATCCCCGGCGATTTAGCCAGGTTCCCTAAATTGGCCAGGTTCATTGCCGTATTCTTCCGTAAATATTCGAAGTCCATGAACTCCGCCAGATCCCCATAAACTACCCCCTTATCCGTCCGCACATCCTGATGCTGGTGATTGAAATTCTCATTCATTTCGGTGATCCGCACGGCCGTATACCCGTTCTGCTGGTAGGGGATCTGATCTCCACCCCGAAGGAACCTGTCCGGCCGATACACCATCACCACCTGCAGATTGTCCACATACCGCTCCCCGATCTCCTTCACATACCGCGCCAGCTGCCGCGACTTTCCGTCATTCTCCAACCCCATCGATCGGATCCTGCTGACCATTCTGCCGGTGTCTGCAAACGCCAGACCCTCACTGAAAACCCTTACACGCGTATTGTCGATGATATTGGTCTCATTGCTGTTATTGCTACCAATGATATCGTTGTTGAGCACGGCCTCGATATTCCATCCCGCCGCCTTCGCCTTTTTTGCCATATAACCAGACCCCAGCAGACCCTGCTCCTCACCGCTCACCGTCACGAAAACGATCGTCGCGGGAAAATGATGCTTGCTCATGACCCGGGCACACTCCAGGACCGCTGCACTCCCGCTGCCGTCATCATTGGCGCCCGGAGCATCGTTCGTACCATCCATGACATCCGTCCGCCGGCTGTCTAAATGCCCGCTGATAATAAAAATGCGGTTGTAGGAAGGATCCGTCCCCTTCAACGTTGCTACGGTATTACCCAGATTGATCGGCTCCTTCACCCTCCTGCCATCGGCCGCATAGGTCGTCGTGTCTACAAAAGCCGTAAGCCGGCCGCCCGAGGCGGCCGCAAACTGCTCGAACTTCATCAGTACCCAGTTCCGCGCCGCACCGATACCTCGTTTTTTGTCGGTTACTGAACTGACAGTGCTTCGGGTACCAAACGCTACCATACTTTTAATATACGATTGAAGGCTGTCGGCATTCACTTCCTTGACCATGGCGGCAATCTCCGGGTCACGGACGATCGTCGTTTGCGCAGGACAGGTGATCACGACGCCTGCCAGCAAAAGCATTAGAGTTGTCTTTTTCATAACCCAATTTTAATTTTTTTTCCCAACTACGCGAATTATTAGTATTTGCTAGACCTTTTTCTTAGTGGCCGGCTCCGGACTCCTTCGCCAAACTCATCTTAAATTGACCAGGACCAATTACTTCATCCTCAACCAAAACAATTATGAGAGTACTGCTGCTTGTGGCTGTGGCTGTTCTTTTTGCCTGTATTGAAGGACAAGCCCAGCAGACGATAACTGTCTCAGGAAAAGTTACCGACGAAAAAGGCGCCGCCATCGCAGGCGCCACCATCACTCAAAAAGGTACCCGCAATGCCACCACTTCTCACGATGATGGCTCCTGGACCCTCCAGGTACCCAACAAGGCAAAGCTGATCATCAGCTATGTGGGCTATGAACCCAGAGAGATCGAATCCCGAACCGGTCTGACCATCTCCCTGGCTCCCGACGTCAAGTCGCTTTCCGATGTCGTGGTTACGGGCGTGGGCGTGGCGACCAATCGGAAAAAGGTTCCCATCGATGTAGGGACCGTTTCTTCAAAAGACTTTGCCCCCAGCGTCACTACCAACGTCCAGCAGGCCCTGGACGGCCAGATCGCAGGCGCGAGCGTCCAGCAAAGCAGCGGTACGCCCGGCGCCGGTTTCAATATCATCCTTCGGGCTGTCAACAGCCTGGACAACACCAACCCCCTGATACTCGTCGATGGGGTGCAGATGAACCAGGCCAACAATATCAATAACATCGACCCCTCCATTGTGGACCATATCGAAGTCGTAAAAGGTCCCGCCGGCGCTATGCTCTATGGCGCGCAGGGCGCAAACGGCGTTATCCAGGTCTTCACCAAAAAAGGTACCCTGAATGGTAGAATGACCATCAATTTCAACTCCAAGGTCAGCGTCGACAACATTCTGACCGGCCGGCATCCGCTCCTTAGCACCCATCACCACTATGTCACCGATGCCAACAATAATATGCTGGACAGTAAAGGCAATCCTATCGCAAAGGATGCCACGGGCATATGGAGCGATCCGCAGGTGCCCATCGCCACGGCGCCGGCCAATGCCTTCCTCACCAACGACAAGACGTATAATATCCCCATTTACGATCATATAAAACAGGGATTCCGTCAGGCGTTGACCTTTTCGAATTCGATAAATATCAGCGGCGGCACCCAGAATTCGGACTATGCCATCACAGGCTCCCAGCTGAACCAGCAGGACGTGCTCAGCAATGCCTATAGCCGCACGAATCTCTCTGTCAACCTCGGTATCCATCCTTTCAAAGGATTTACCTTCCGGACCATCACCCAGGGGATATCCAACTACCAGAACCTGCTCAATGGCAACAGGTTCAATATGCTGACGAACTACAATTTCGTCGACTTCAACTGGAAAGACTCCACGGGCCACTACCCATTGAAAACGGTCAATTCTTCCGGCGGCTATAATACCCTCTCGGAGAACCAATACCACCATCAGAACCACTCGATACTGGAGATCTTTCAGAACTTCGATTTCAATTATAAGTTCCCCCGATACGTAGAGCTCGATGTCAAATATGGACTGGATTACAACGCCGACGATTTCTCCAACTACTATCAGAACCAGACCGCAAACCTCCAATACGTCAAATTCAATACCTATTGGGGACCCAGCGGATCGGGCGCCATTACGAACACGATGAGCAAGAATTTCTATCAGAACGGTTTGTACTCCGCCTTCTTCCGCACCGATTTCGAGAAAGACTTCAATTCCCATTTGCCGATAACGACGACTACCGAGTTCGCCTACGATTACCGGAAATCTCAGTTCAGACAATACTATGCGGAAGGCATCGGCCTACCCACCTACCCGCCGCCGAACATCAATCAGGCAACAACCAAGACCGCGGGAGACAACTACTCCGAGCAGATCACGTATGGTCTTCTTGTCAACCAGACCATCGACTGGGGCAACCTATTCGGCGTATCCGGCGGGTTCCGTTCGGATTACGGCAGCGCATTCGGTGCCGCGCAAAATGCAGCCGTCCTCGCCCGGGGAACTTTCTATTTCCGTCCATCCGAGCTCATGCCGACCCAGCAATCCTGGCTCAAGGACTGGAAGATCCGTACGGCATACGGTGCAGCAGGCGTTCAACCCGGCCCATACGATCGCCAGTCACTGCTCACACCGGCCACGCTGGGCACCGGGATCGCCATTGCCCTTCCATCACAGGCTAATAACGCCAACCTCAGACTGGCGACCAACTATGAGCTGGAGATCGGTACCGATTTCACCGTCACCCCTTTTGAGGGCTCATGGCTGTCGCGATTTGTATTCGCAGGCACCTATTGGAATCGCAAGACCAATGATACCTATCAGAATGCGCAGGTAGCTCCTTCCACCGGCTACGCCACCAAGCTCGACAATCTCACCACTATCACCTCTCACGGCTTCGACATCTCCCTGGACGCCAGTATATACAACGGTCGTAACATCACCTGGGACGTCAGCACACGCTGGGGACTCAGCCGTGCTGTCGTGAACAAGATCGCCAATGGCCAGGATGTCGTCGACTTCGCCTTCGCACTCAAACAAGGCAAACCACTGGGTCTGTTCTACGTTCAAACTCCGCTGCACTCGGTGGGCCAGGTGGGACCGGATGGAAAGACACCCCTCATCCCCGCAGCCAGTCAGGGGAATTATTCGGTCACAAGTACGGGAATGGTGGTGCTCAACAGCGACAACTACGTGCAGTACACGCCAACGAACAATCTGTCGGCCGTGGGACACGCCTATCCGGACTTCAACTCCTCACTGATCAACCGCTTCACGTTCTTCAAAACGCTTAGCGTCTCCTTCCAGTTCGATTGGGTCTATGGTAATAGCATCTACAACGTCACCAAACAATGGTTGTACAGACCCACGGGCGGAACGGGTGGACAGGGCGGCGAATCCAGCGACCTGGACAAAAAGATCACCATCCAGGGTCAGACCGGTTCATTCGTCAACTATTACAACTCTATCTACAACGTAGGTCTGCCCGTCTCTCCTTTCATCGAGAACGGTTCCTATATACGCCTCCGCGATCTGTCCATCGGGTATGATCTGACCCATTACGTCATCGGCAGCAGGGTCATCAAACGGCTGACCGTTACGGCGTCCGGCCGCAACCTGCTCACCTTTACGAAATACAGCGGCATGGATCCGGAAAACATCGGCGCATATGACGAAGGGGGCAACAACCTCTCGGGACAACGGATCGGAGCCTTCACCGGCGTCGACTATTATAGCACTCCCAATCTAAGGTCCTATCAATTTGCCCTGAATGTCGGATTCTAATCGATCACTCAAATCATGAAACTATATGAATAAGCAACTATATAACCTACGTTTCTTGCTGCCTGCGCTGGCATCGATCCTGCTGCTGGGAGCCTGTAAGAAATCGATCCTGCAGCTGCCCAGCCCCAATGCGCCGACCCCACAGAGCTCCCTGATCACCGAAGGCGGCATTGATGCCTTTGCCCAGGGCATTTACTACAAATGGATCGCCTTCGAGACGGGTGACGGCAACCTCAATTTCTTCGATATCGCCTGGTATATCGAAAGCAATATGGGCGACGAAGACTTCACCCCTTACTCGAACTTCGGTTCCCGCTATCCGATGAATATCGCCACCATTACCCTACCGGCGCCCTACGGTACCGTCATCAGGAACCCTTCCGGCTTTCCCACACAGCTGGACATTCTCCGCTCCTTCAATACCCGGGCCGCCGGCGATGGCAATTCCATCCAATACGAATGGGACTGCTTTTACTATATCAATGCACAGGCCAATACGCTCATTCAGGCATTGACCAATCCCGCGCTCAAACTCAGCGGTGACGCCGCGACCAAGATCAAACTTCTCCAGGCCTGGGCCTACTACTGGAAAGGCTACTCCTACTCCAAGATCGGATCGATGTACCTGGCCGGCGTCATCGATGACAGCCCGGATAGTACGACCAAAGGTTTCACCAGCAATATGTATGTCCCGCACGACCAGGTCATCGCCGCTGCTAATAAGAATTTCGATCAGGCAGCTTCGATCTTCGGGGCCATTACCGAAAATGCGGATTATGATGCGACGTTCAAGCTCATGGTACCCACGTTCAACCTGCCCAATAATGTTATCACGCCCGCCATGTGGGTCCGCCAGATCAAAAGCTTCGAGGCCCGCAACTATATGGCCAACCGCAAGGTCAAGACCATGACATCCGCCGACTGGACGGCTATACAAACCCTGGCAGCCGCAGGCATGACGCCGAATGACAATACGCTCAAATGGGGTGTGGCTCCAGCCGGGATTCCCGACCTGACTAAGGGCCTCGGATTCCTGTTCCATCCCATGATGCTGCATTCGTACAGCGGTGGATTGTCGTTCGTAAGCGAACGGCTTATGCAGGATATCATGCCCGGAGACCAGCGCCTCAGCGCCTTTAAACCCTATCCTGGCGGCGCCGTGGTCAATGTGCTTAACCGTGGCATCCAGTTTGGCACACGCTACATTCCCATCGATATAGAAGATGCCGGCGGCAAGGGCAAATATGCGACGGAGAATTATTCTCCGCTGGCCCAGGTCCCTATTGCCCCCACCTGGGAAGAGACCGCCCTCATGACCGCAGAGGCCGATATCCATCTGGGAAGTGTAGACGCAGGCCTTCAGCTGATCGACGCCGTCCGGGCCTCGCAAAATGCGGGCTTGCCCAAACTGGCAGGTTCCGGCATATCCGCGGACTCCGCACTCGTACACCTTCGTAGCGAGCGCCGCATAGGCCTCTATCTCCACAACGTATCCTGGTACGATGCCCGCCGCTGGGGCATCAACGAGCCCGTCGCACAGGGCGGCGGAAGGATCGGGAATATCGTAGTACCCGGCAGCCTCATCGGCCCCTCCGGCACCCCTGCCACGGTACTTCCCTGCCAGATCGACTATTCCTTTTCCGATTACTGGGACGTACCGCAAAACGAGCTGGACTTCAACCCGGCCACGACGGGTTCTGCCCCCATCAAGAACTAACGACACCCCGGCACACAAAAAACCCGGCTTCTCGCCGGGTTTTTTTTATTTAAAGCTAAGATGTACCGACCCTCCGCCTCCATCCACCTTCACCGGTGTCCCTCCTCCATTCAACGTCCCATTCATATGATGCTCATCCAGATCCCCCCGGAAATTGCCCATCGACGAAGTATGGATCCGGTCGGCGCTTATCCTTAGATCGACCCCCTGCCCCTGCGGCAGCTGCAGGCTGATATCCCCGCCGGAATTGGACAGATTCACATATTTGCCGGTCGACAGAAATTCCACATGGATACTGCCCCCGCTCGTCGACGCCTGAAGGCTTGCCGCTACATCATCCAGATCGATATTCCCACCCGACGTATGCGCCTGTAATTCGCCATCGATCTTGCCCCCCTCGACGGTGCCGCCCGAAGTCCGGGCATGGATGGTGCCCTTGACGCTTTTCAACGAAACATTTCCTCCCGAGGTCTCCAGATCGATCTTTCCTTCACAACGCGTGGCATTCATACTGCCGCCGCTGGTCTCCAGATCGATATCGTCCCGGCTGTCGCTGATCGACACGTTGCCACCGCTGGTCCTTCCGATGATGGCGCCCGTCAGATGCTCGACATCCAGGTTGCCTCCACTGGTCCGGAAATCCTGCGCCCCCGACAAATTCCGCATCGAAATATTGCCCCCACTGGTCCGCACATGGCTCCCCACAGCCTCCGGGCTAAAGACGCGGAAAGATATCGATAACCCCCTCCGCCACATATTCGACCAGCCCGACTTCTGCTTCGCCACCGCAACCAGCTTATTGCCTTCCATCGCTACCTCGAGATCATATTGCTGATCCAGCATTTTCTGGATCTCTTCCTTGCTGGCTTCATGCCGCCCGTCACCCGAAATATAGACTTCCACCCGGGCATCCCCCGAGGCCGTCCCTTCCACCGAAATATTCCCTCCGGATGTCTCCACCTCTATCGCCTTAACCCCCGCGCGCGAAAAAGTCTTGGTCATAAAGGGCTGACGATCAGAAGACTGCGCCATAACCGTCAGCACCCCGAAACCCCCGATCAATAACAAACAAAGTTTTTTCATATGTGTTAGTTTTTATTTCCTAATGTCGGCTCCCGCCGCCCGATTGTTGCACGTCCCTCCTCCTGCCGCCCACTGCCGCGGATCGCCGCCCTCCCGCTTTCCCGGCTGGCGCTTCCATCTACGACGGCCCCGCCGCACTCCTCATTCCCCACTGCCCTGCCCATCTACGACGGCCCCGCCGCACTCCCCATTCCCCACTGCCCCGCCCATCTACGACGATCCCACCGCCAAACATGTTACCCTTATGCTAAAAAAAGTGCCCCGGACCTCAAACATATCGGACCTGATGACAAAATAATAGAAGTATTCCCGGGTCTCAAATCTGGACCGGAGAGGGATAAACCATTGTCTGCCCTGTCTGGAGATCTATGGCCATTGGACGGAAGATACATCCCGGCTGGAAACTGAACTATGCTGGTGCATTCAATAGCCGATACTTCACCCCCTTCTTCGCATTCCATTCTACGATCCACCCGTTTCCGGATTTCTTCGACGTCGCGCCATCCATCCGCAGTGGAACCGCACTCCGCACCTTGCAAACCCTATCCGCCCGCGACATGACCACAGCCTCCACTATCTTCCCATCCTTCCACGAAGCGTCCACCACGAACCCGCCACGGGCCACCAGGCCTCTGAACTCGCCCATAGGCCACTCATCCGGTAACGCCGGCAACAGATCGACTATCCCCTCCTGGCTTTGCAATAACATCTCCGCAATACCCGCCGTTCCGCCGAAATTCCCGTCTATTTGAAAGGGCGGACACGCATCGAAAAGATCCGGATATACGCCGCCGGCACCGGTATGGGCATCTTCATGCGTCAGCTGAAGCAGATTGGTGAACAACCGGTGAGCATGATTCCCATCCCGCAACCGCGCCCATAGACTCACTTTCCAGGCCATGCTCCAGCCCGTACCGCCATCACCTCTCAACTCCAACGATCTTTTCGCTGCCGCCGCCAATTCGGGCGTACTATCCACCGATATCAGGCTGGCCGGATACACCGAGTACAAATGCGATACATGCCGGTGATGCGGCTCGGGCGACTGGTAATCCTTATACCACTCCTGCAACTGCCCTTCGCCGCCCACCTGGTAAGGAAATAACCGTTTCCTGTCCGCCGCAATTTTCAGGTCCCTATCCACGCCAAGCACCTTCTCCGCCGCCAGCATATTATCGAACAGCTCCCGGATGATCCCCATGTCCATCGTCGTCGCCACCGATACCTCCGCAATTTTCTTATCGGAATAATAAAAATTATTCTCAGGCGAAAAAGACGGCGCCGTCACCAGCAGCGGGGCGGACCCCTGGCGCCCCTCACTCTTGGGCGCCGGTCCTGCTTCCACCAACCAATCCAGTATGAACCGCGTCGCCCCCTTCATCAAGGGATACGCCGTATCCCTTAAAAATCGCTCGTTTCCCGTATACAAATAATGCTCCCAAAGATGCCGCACCAGCCAGGCCCCGCCCATCGGCCAGTTGGCCCACTTCGGGTCCCCATGTCCCATCCCTCCCACAGGCGTCGCCATCGCCCATTCATCGCTGTTATGATGCGTCACCCATCCCGATGCCCCATAATATTCCTTCGCCGCCCGCGCCCCATTCACCGACAGACCTTTTATCAATCCGAACAACGGCCGCGTCATCTCACTCAGGTTGCATTCCTCTGCCGGCCAGTAATTCATCTCCACGTTGATATTGGTCGTGTAGTTCGAAGACCAGGGCGCCTGCAGCTCCGCATTCCAGATACCCTGCAGGTTCGCCGGCACCCCCGGCGTCCGCGAACTGCTCATCAAAAGATATCGCCCAAACTGAAAATACAAGGCCTCCAGACCCGGATCGTGCTCTCCCTTCGTATAAGCAGCGAGCCGCTGATCGGTCGGCAATTCTGCGTCCTTGCCCGCATGCCCCAACCGCAACGAAACACGGTTGAAATATCCATGTACATCCTTCTCATGCGCCTCCCACAACGCGGCGTAAGACTTTTTCATCGCCTTTTGCAGCACCGCCTGCGCATCCCCCACACCGAAAGGACAACGATCGAATCCCCTGAATCCCGTCGAAACAGCAACATAAAGCACCAGTTCATTTACACCGGTCGCACGTATCTCTCCTATATACTTAATCACCTCTCCGCCCCGATGTATCACCCCGGCCCGCAACACCCACCCCATCCCGGCACACGTGTCCTCGTCGTCAAAGAGCACCGGGACCTTGCTGTTCACATAGTTCGGCTCGACATGCACCGGCGCCTTGCCGCCGATCCCCCACCCCTCACCGAACCGATACTGAAAACGATGCTGCAACAAACTCGACGCAGATATCCGTAAATTCAACGCTCCCGGCTTATCACACGTCCACCTTACCACCATCACCCCATCCGGCGCCGAAACAAACGCCTCGCGCGTATATTCTACCCCGTTAACCGTATACCTTGTCCTCGCCACCGCGTCCTGTATATCCAGCTCGCGCCGATACCTGCTGATGACCGGATCGTCTTCCGACGCACTGCCAGCCGCCCTGCTTCCTGCACCCACCTCCCCCAATGTCGTATCTCCGCCAGCCGCCCCGCCTCCCGAGCCCTGCCGCCCCCGCGCTCCAAAATCCTGGTGAATATGCAGATCCCCCAACGGCAGATAACTCTCCGACCATACCCCCTGCATCTTCCTCGCCAATGAATCCGCCTCCGGATAATCCTCCGCAAACAACGCCTTCCGCAATGGCGCCAGCCATTGCCTCGCCCCCGGATTCACGGGCCCCCGCTTAGGTCCGCCCGACCACAACGTGGCGTCATTCAGCGCGATCCTCTCGTCGCCGATACCGCCGAACACCATCGCTCCCATCTTCCCGTTACCCAACGGCAACGCCTCCGTCCAAACTTTCGCCGGTTGCACATACCACAATACGTTTTCGACGCGGCGCCCGCCTTCCCGTAAGCTATCCCCATTCCGCTGCGCGCAAAGCCCCAAACTAACGGCCATCATGCTGCCTGCCAAAAAAATACCTTTCATACCATCAAGATACATTAAATTTAAGATCATGCCCCGCACAGCCCTATTGACGTTGCTGATCTTCCTCGTGATCCGGGGTGCTTCCGCCCAACCCGCCGCAATCTCACCTCCCGCTACCCAACCCACTTCCACCCCCCAACAGGCGCTCGCACTCCTCGAGCATACCACCCTTCCCGATTCCAGCAAATGGTGGCCCAATATCCGGCGCGTACTGTTCATCGAAAACCTTCGCGCCAATATCCTCTATCCTCTGAAGATCTATCAGGGCAGCAATACCAATTTCTGCGGCTATGCGGCGCTGTCATACCTCCCCCTTCACAACGACCCCCTGACCTACACGCGCTTCATGCTGGACCTCTATATCGATGGTCACGCCAGCTATGGAAAGATCCGTTTCGACCCATCCCCGGAGATCCATCATGCAGCCGGCACGCTCCGTTTCAAGGGTATCCTCGACATCCGGCCCGCCGACCAGCTTTGGTTCCTCGCGCTGGCCGACCATTTCCGCACCTACCTCAATTTCTTCCACCGGCATTTTCACACCGGTTCCGAAGACACCTTCTGGGCAGCCGTCAGCTATGGCAAGTTCAACCGTATGATCCACGAGCTGCTCGGCTACGACGTTCATGCCAAAGGCTCCGATCTTTTCCGACCCCATATCCCCGATCTATACGGCTGTCTCAAGGACGATCTCGCCCGTCCTGGCACCACCTTCCTTTATGTCAATAATACCTATCTCCACAAAAAGAACCATGATAGATACAAAAGCAATTTCCCGACCCATTTCATCGTCCTTGACGACATCCATCGCATCGACGTCCCGCCGTCTGCAGTCGGCTCGCATGTCCCCGAAGATGACATGGTCGATATCGTTTATTGGGACTACGGTGGAAGGACACTTCGCCAGGTGAGCCTCCGCTTCCTGAAAAAGATCGTTTTCGGCGTCACCCATTGCTCACCGCCGTCACAGAACCCATGAACATTGCCACCCCATATCGTCTCCCGGTAGCCGCTGCCTTCTTCCTGGTGGTCTTCGCCTCCTCCTGCACGACCCTCAATATCAAAAATTATTACCACCGCCACCGTCCCACGCTCGACAGCATCGAAGAAACCTTCCGTCATGCCTGGCAGGCAAAACCCTTCTCTATCGAGTTTACCGACCGGTCCTTCGACCGCGTCTCTATCGAGCTGATCACCGATACTCTTACTTATATCTATGAATACGATGTCGGCGAGACCCGCCTTCACGACACCCTCGTAAAATATGGCTATGACCCCGTCCCGGTCCGCTGGCTCATCGGGCGCATGCGAAGGATGAATTGCACCTGGATCGACAGATTGGACTATTATGGCGACACCTCCCGGCATTCGCTGATCTATATCGCTCTATGGCCGCGAACATTCAACCGACCCTTCGTCGATAAAAAATATTATATCCTCACCTACTTCCAGCAGCCGCAGTATTTCGACAGCGAAGGCCGCCTCCTCACCGGCCGCCGCATGCACCATATCCGCAAGATCAACGCCGAAGTCTACCGCCGCATCAACGACAAGGTGTGCTACACCATCTCCGACCGTTTCCGCTGACGCCGCATCCAATAAAATTATCCGCATCGCTAAAAAAATTAGTAAATTCGACGCCTTCATAATCCAGATTTTAATTACGGCGAATATGCCATAATTAGATCCCAGGCAGGTCTGAACACCTATAAAATAAGCGTCAAAGAGTGGATAGAAAAGACCAAAGCAATAGGTTTAAAGGCCTCCGCAGGAAGATATGGAGGCACTTACGCTCACAAGGATATCGCTTTTGAATTCGGGATGTGGGTCAGTGCTGAATTCAAGATTTACCTTATAAAAGAATTCCAACGTTTAAAAGATGAAGAGAATAGCGTCAGGAATTTTGGTTGGAACATACAGCGTATTTTGTCAAAGGTCAATTATAGAATTCACACGGATGCCATTAAAGAGGCATTGATCCCTCCTACCATCACCCGCGAACAATCCATTGTCGTTTATGCTAATGAAGCCGATCTGTTGAACATGGCGATATTCGGACAAACTGCCGCGATCTGGCGCCAAAAAAATGCAGATAAAAGTGGGAACATCAGGGATGAAGCGACCCTTGAACAACTAGTTGTACTTACGAATCTCGAAAGTATCAATGCATTGTTGATCAGGCAAGGGCTCCCGCAAAGCCAACGTCTTCAAAAACTTAATGAAACAGCTACCCAACAAATGCGCTCTTTGTTATCTAATCCCACTGTCAAAAAATTGGATTGTTGACGTCCTCACCCCTTCAGATCCACAATCACCACGGCCGACCACGGGTCGGCCGGCCGAAGGCCCATCATAAGCGTCTCTCTCTCACTACCCTTTCAGATCCACAATCACCAGGGCCGACCACGGGCCGGCCGGCCGAAGGCCCATCATAAGCGTCTCTCTCTCACTACCCTTTCAGATCTACAATCACATTGATCGTCAACGCGACAATCACCGTATTGAACAGGAACGACAGCATCCCATGCAGCAACGCAACCCTCCGTATCAATCTCGACGAGATCTCGATATCCGACACCTGGAACGTCATCCCTATCACAAACGAAAAATAACAAAAATCCAGATAATCCGGCCACAGCTCATTCGGTATCTGTAAAGCGGCCGTCCGCGGATCGGGATCCAAAGGATGATCGCCATAATACAAAAAAGCATAACGATAGGCGAACATCGTATGCAGCAACATCCACGAGCAGACAACCCCGGTGAGATAAATGAACGTCTCCATTCCTTTCCCCAACAACCAGGGTTCCCTGTTCTGCAACAGCAGCAATACCCCCATAAGGCTGCCAAACGTCGCGACCAAAACGATAAAGAATACCACGATCCTCCCGGCATCTTCCTGTTTGGCCAGGACCCGTATCTCCCGGGGCCGCATAGACGTAAAAATGATAACACTGAAAATGATCAAAGTAAGACTGAAACAATCCCATCCTATCATGATCCTGGT
>DASYSV010000376.1:0-10030 GCA_036010185.1 Puia sp. | reverse complement strand
GCCTTATGGCAGCAGCCGTGTGCTCATCCGGGGCAATGCCTCGCTCAGCGGAAACAACCAGCCCTTATACGTAGTGGACGGCATTCCCTACGACAACACGACACAGAGCAGCGCGGGGCAGTACGGTGGTATGGACCTTGGCGACGGTCTTTCCAATATCAACCCCGACAATATCGAGTCGGTGCTGATCCTGAAAGGCGTGGCGGCATCGGCGCTTTACGGTTACCGGGGGGGCAACGGCGCCATCCTGATCCGGACCAAATCCGGCTCGAGAACGCATGGCATCGGCGTTCAGCTGAACGATAATTTCACGGCGAACCCGGTCGTCGACGAAAGGGATTATCAATACGTGTATGGTCAGGGTCTCTCGGGTCTGAAGCCGGTGACGGAGCCAATGGCGCTCGCCGCGCCGTATTACAGCTGGGGCGCAAAGCTTGATGGTTCGCCCGCAGTGAACTTTTTGGGTAATACCGTTACCTATAGCCCCGCAAAAGAGAATTTCCGGAATTTTTACCGTACGGGTCTGACCAACCAGGTATCGCTTGCCCTGACGGGCGCCAATAGTAAAGGGCACTTCCGGCTGGGTATTACCGATCTGCATCTGGCAGCGGCGGTCCCGAATTCCACGATGCAACAGCAGGGATTCAATCTCAACTCCTCGTATTTCGTAACCAACCGGCTGCAGCTGGATCTGACAGCAGACTATGTCTTCGAGCAGGTGGGCAACAGAGCTTCGCTGTCGGACGATCCCGGGAATGTGAATGCAGCACCGTTGTACGTTGCCAACTCCTTCGATATCCGATGGATGAAGACACATACGGTGACGTCTTCCGGCATCGAATGGATGCCGGGTAACAGCGATCCGTATTTCGAGAACCCATATTATATCGCCTATGACTACCGGAACTCCACCGATCGCAACCGGCTGACGGGCGGTCTAACGCTTAAGTATAACATCACGGGCTGGCTGTATCTGCAGGGCCAGGCATCGCGCGACGGTTACCAGTTCAATGTCACGCAGATCGTCCCTTCGGGAGTGCCCTATACGCGCAGCGACGGAGTGCATGGCGGCAATCTTACGCAGTATGAAGTGAATTTTCATGAAGTGAACGTCAGCGGGATGGTCGGAGTGCAAAAAAAATTCGGTGAAAGGTGGGCCTTCAACGCCGATGCCGGCGTCAACCGGGTGGACAATTCGAATACGATCCAGGGTATCGGGGCGGTACCCGGCTCGACCTATCGGGCGGCGGGGCCTTTCCAATCTGCGGGAGACTACAGTGCAGCCGATATTGTAAACAAGCCTTACAGTGATTTCCTGCTGCGTTACCGGGTGAATTCGGTTTACGGAAGTGCGGATCTCTCCTATAAGGACTATCTCTTCCTGACGGCTACGGCGCGGAACGACTGGTTTTCTACGCTGAATATCCGTACGGATCATTATCTGTATCCGTCGATGAGCGGGAGCTGGCTTTTTTCGGAAACCTGGCGACTACCGTCTTGGGTCACTCTCGGAAAGCTGAGGGCTTCGTATGCGACGTCGTCCAATGGAACGGAGCCCTATCAAAATACGCTGTCCTATGGGATACGCGGGGGCTATACGATCTCCGGGCAGACGCTGGGCTATATTGCCTCGGGGAGTCTGCCCAATGCGGATCTTCGTCCGGTAAGCATCGCCGAAAAAGAGCTCGGATTGACGGCCAGGTTCCTGCATGACAGGGCGGGTATCGACGTGGCACTGTACAACAAACAGACCACGAACGATATCGTTAAAGTGTCTGTCAGCCCGACTTCGGGGTATTACGTGTATATCGAGAACATCGGTCGTATCCGGAATAAAGGAGTCGAGCTGCAGTTCGACGTCTCGCCGGTAAAGGAAGCGCAGTATGGTTGGAATGTCTCCTTCAATTATGCCGTCAACAACAATAAGGTGCTCTATATCGGCGATCAGCCCAGTATCGTGATCAACGGCTCTTACCCGCGATGGGGCAGCGAAGTCAGCATCAGCAATGTGGTCGGGCTCCCTTATGGTCAGATCATGGGCTATGCCTACAAGCGGGATGCGAAAGGCCGCATACTCATCAGCGATGGGATCTCCAATCCCGCGCCTGCGGGTGAGCCGGAGCAAACGGGCGTTATCCCGCTGGGTTCTACCGTCTACCGGCAAATGGGCGGAATGACCAATACATTCCGGTGGCATGCCTTAACATTATCCGTGCTGGTCGACTTCAAATACGGGGCAAAGCTATATTCGGGTACTAACCTGTTGCTGGATTATTATGGTTTGCAGAAGAACACGCTTGCCGGCAGAGAGGCGGGATATGTAGGGAAGGGAGTGATGGAAGACGGTCATCCGAATACCATCGCAGTTCCGGCACAACAGTACTGGCAGGATATCTCTGCCGGCGGATCGGATCATATCGCGGAGGAATTCGTGTATGATGCCAGCTTCATCAAGCTGCGGAGCGCCGTCCTTACCTGGACGGCCCCGCCGGGGATGCTGAAAACCAAAATCGTAAAGGGATTGAGCTTCTCGGCCGTAGGGCGAAACCTCGCGATCCTGATGAAGCATGTCCCGAATGTGGACCCGGAGTCGAGCATCAACAATACCAATGGCCAGGGACTCGAGCTGAGCGGTTATCCCGCGACGCGGAGCTGGGGATTCAATATGAATATAAAATTCTGATGGGATGAAGAAGACGGTAACATGGATTTTCCTGTTTGTTTGCCTGCTGACCGGCAGCGGGTGCAGGAAGGACTTTGTCGCCATCAATACCGATCCCAATGCCATCAGCGAGACACAGATCAACTTCAACGATCTGTTCACCAATGCCGAGCTGCTGACCTCGGGCAATTCGGACGGCAACGGGTACGAGGACTGGCGGAACAACCTGATCTATTCGGGCTGTATGATCCAGCATTTTTCCTCCACCTTCTCCTATTGGGTCGGAGATAAGTACCTGTTTAATGGCAACTATAATTCGGCATATTGGGATCAGAATTACCCCAATAGCATTGCCGATATCGTCGCCGTGCTGAACCATGCCGGCAAGGATTCGACCCAGGCGAATTTCTACCAGATCTGCCGGATATTCCGGGTCTTCATGTTCCAGCGTCTGACGGATATGTATGGGGACTGTCCGTATACGCAGGCCGGGCTCGGCTATATCGGCGGCGTCACGGCTCCGAAGTATGACCGGCAGCAGGACATCTATGCCGACCTGCTCAGGGAATTGCAGGCGGCGGCCAGCGCGCTGGATCCTTCGCGTCCCAATACCATCGGCGCTGCGGATCTGCTGTATGGAGGCGACCCCGTGGGTTGGAAGCGGTTCGCATATTCGGAGATGGTCAGGCTGGCGATGCGCATGAGCAAGGTCGACTCCGTCAGCGCGCAACAATGGGTAAAGACGGCGGTGCAGGGCGGTGTGATGACGAACAATGGGCAGAATGCGATCGTGCATCATCAGAATGTGCCGGGTACGCCCGTACCCAATGGGAATGGGTTGATCCTGCTCGGCAACGACCCCAATGGCTATCGGCTGAATACTACGTTCGTGAATTTTTTGAAGAGTACGCAGGACCCGCGGCTGGTCTATCTGGCAACGGTGTGCGCCAATCCTGCCATAGCCTCGGACAAGGGGGATACGAGCTGGTCGCGTCAATTGGGGCAGCCGGGGGGATACGATGCGCCGAACAGCGGAGGGACTTACGATCTGACGAAGGCGCCCGGCTGGACGGGTAATCAGAATGCATATTCCGTTGTGAACCGGTATACGTTTGCACGGCTGGATGCGCCTACCTTTTTTCTTACTACGGGTGAGACAGGGTTGATGCTGGCCGAGGCCGCGCAACGCGGGTGGATCGGCGGTGATCCCGCCCAATATTATGGTTCCGCGGTACGGGCAGCGATGCTGCAATTGGCGCAGCAGGCGGGGGGTGGGCCTGCCGACTCGCTGGTCGGGGCCTGGCTGACCGCGCATCCGTATAATCCCGCGGACGGGTTGGAACAGATAAACGATCAATACTGGATCGCAGGTTTTATGGATGAGAATGAATGTTTCGCCAATTGGCGGAGGAGTGGTTATCCGGTGTTGGCGCCGGTGAATTATCCCGGGAATGTGACAGGGGGGACGATCCCGCGACGCTTTACTTATCCACCCAGTGAGGCTTCGGCCAATATGGTCAACTATAATGATGCGGTCTCGAGGCTCGCGGGAGGCGACAAAATGACTTCAAGGGTGTGGTGGGATCGGTAGATAGACCGGTCGGTCTATGACAGAAAGGCGGGCGAACAGAGGGCGGCGGCCTTCGTTGACCTCCCGGTTGGGCGAGGGGCAAAAGATTTTTACTAAAATCACATTACAAAGGCGGCGGTCTGGGCACATATCCCCCGGAGGACCATTGCTGCCATGTCAAAAAAATATATCGGGGTCGAGGATCTATTGCTGGACGAATCATTTCTTTCCTGGTATTTCCGGACTGACGACCGCTGCATCCTGCAGTGGGAGGCCTGGATGGCTTCCGATCCTCAAAACCGGGCACGGGCCCGGCAGGCCGTTGCTTTCCTACGTTGGCTGACGCGCGCGGATAAAGAAATCCTACAGGAACAAATCACCCAATCGGAGAGCAGGCTGCTCGCGAAGATCCGCGAGGCCGAGGAGCGGGTGGTAGTCCCTATGGCTGGTAGAGGTGTACGATGGCGGTGGGTCGCCGCCGCGTCCGTTCTGCTGGTCGTCGCGGGCATTTATACCATTCTGAAGCTCCCGCGTATCCCTCCCGCCGTACATACCGCCTATGGCGAAATCAAAGAGAACCGTCTGCCCGACGGTACGACCGTTGTAATGAATGCCGACAGCAAGCTGACCTTTTCTCCCGGCGGGAAAGACGGGAAGGATGGCTGGAAGGACGGGAAGGACAGGGAGGTGTGGCTGACGGGAGAGGCATTTTTCCATGTCGCGAAGACACCACTCAAGAGTCGTTTCATCGTTCACCTGAACCATTTCGATGTCATCGTCACCGGCACGCAATTCAATGCCGTCAACCGGGGGCAAAAAGCCAATGTCATGCTGAAAGAAGGAAGTGTTATCCTGCACACCGATCAGGGAAAGGAATTGAAAATGGCGCCCGGCGATTTTGTGGAGTACCGCAATACCGGGTTGCAGAAGAAAACGGCCAAGGCAGACAGTGTCCTGGCCTGGAAAGAGCATAAGCTCATTTTTTACGGAACGCCGTTGCGAAAGCTGGTCGAGGTCATCGAGGAGGATTATGGCGTAAAGGTCTTGATAAAGGGGGATTCGGTGGGCAGCAAGCCGATCTATGGCATCCTTTCCAATGACAACCTGGACGTATTGCTGGAGGCGCTGAAGGCGACAGGGGATTTTGCGGTGGAACGACAGATCGACGATACCATTACCATATCGGACACACATCCATAAAACCTTTCATTATCAAACAAAAGCTGCTTAAAATGAGAAAAACGAATTGCAATCTTCGTTCGCTCGGCTTTCTGCTGAGCATGCAAGTGTGCTTTTCCGTAGCCGCCTTTTCGCAGTCTTCCTACGCGTATGCGCCGAAGACAGTTGGGGTAGCCGGGCAAAAAGCCAACGTCAAAGATCAGCCGGAAGAGGGGATGCAGAAACAGACCCTTTTCAACGTGCTGAAGGAGCTGAACAGGACCAAAGGGATCTATTTCCTTTTTTCGGACGGGTCGCTGCGGACCAGGATCGTCAACGCCCTGCCGGCAGGGAATGTGAGCGTGGAAAGGACGCTGCAGCAGGTATTGATGAACACCGGGTTGAAATTCAAGAAGGTCAATGAAAAGACCTTCGTCATTCTATCGGCCTCTTCGGCCACGAGCGCGACGGACGCCAAGCCTGTGGATTTCACGCAGAACATGGTGATCTCGCCGGTGGCGGAGAACCTGGTCATAGCACCGGCCTTCGAGCCGGTAATCGGCAAGGTGCAGGGTCCTGACGACGCGGCCATTTCCGGCGTCAGCGTAACGGTCAGGGGTACCAAACGGGGGACCTCCACCAATGCAGCCGGTGAATTCACCATCGATGCGAAACCCGGCGATGTGCTGGTCATTTCGTATATCGGCTATAGGACGCAAGAGGTGACCGTCGGCAGCGGCAGTCTCAATATCAAGCTTGTCGCTTTGGACCTGCAGCTGAACGAGGTGGTCGTAACCGCGTTGGGTATTCAGCACAAGGCCAAGGACCTGACCTATGCCACACAGAAACTGGCCAATTCCGATCTGACCACGGTGAAAGATGCCAACTTCGTCAATAGCCTGTCCGGCAAGGTGGCCGGCGTGACGATCACGAAGAGCGCATCTGGTCTCGGAGGTTCGGCGCGCGTGGTCCTTCGCGGGAACAAATCCACACAGAACAACCAGGTGCTCTATGTGATCGATGGTATCCCGATGGCCAACTACAGCCCGGCACAGCCCGGTGACGTATGGGGGCAAGCTTCAGGAGCTGGTTCTTCGGGTCGTGACGGCGGGGACGGTATCTCAAATATCAATCCCGACGATATCGAAAGCATTACCATACTGAAAGGTGCGTCGGGCGCGGCTCTCTATGGAAGCGCCGCCGCCAATGGTGTGATCGTCATCACGACGAAGAGCGGAAAAGCAGGCAGGACGAGGGTCAGTATTTCTTCCGACGTCACGGCAGAAAAGCCGATGTATTATCCCGAAACGCAGTTCAAATACGGACAGGGTCTCGGCGGCACCGCGGTTACCGACACCACCAATGAGAACAGCTGGGGACCTGTGGTGAATGCGCCCGATCATGTCAAGCCTTATTTCCAAACGGGTCTCACCGAAGTAACCACGGTAAGTCTTTCGGGTGGTACCGAGAAGGCACAAACGTATTTCTCTTATGGCAACACGTCCAGCAAGGGTATCCAGCCGACCACTTCGTTCATCCGTCATATCTTCAATTTCAGGGAGACCCAGAAATTCCTGAACGATCACCTGACGGCGGACGCCAATCTGAACTTCATCGATCAGGAAGCCGACAATCGTCCGGTCAGCGGTCTGTACGCCAATCCCCTGACGGGTCTGGAGCTTTTCCCGCGCGGTCTGAATTTCAATCAGTATAAGACCGGTTACGAATACTTCTCGCCGTTGCGCAACACGTATCTGCAGAACTGGTTCGACATCAATTACGATAAAAGCTTTACCGGGGAAGACCATGAGCAGAACCCCTATTGGGTATTGAACAGGATGCCAAGGGTCGATAAACGCGACCGTGTGATCGGCAACCTGACCCTCAAATATAAATTCAACGATTGGCTGACTCTGCAGGCCCGCGGCAATATCGACAAATCCTGGGACGTCTATGACTCGAGGATGTATGCCGGTACGCAGTCCGTTCAATCGGCGTTCGACGGACGGTATACCTATGCCAATAACGTGAACACGCAGCTGTACGGGGATGCTATCCTGATGGCGAATAAAAACCTTTCTACCGACTGGACCCTTCAGGCCAATTTAGGTACCAGCATCACCGATACGCGTTTGACCGATCTGGATTTCGACACGAACCCGACCGATGCGGAGGGGCTTTCCTTTGCCAACAAATTCGGTTTGCAATTCATCGTTCCCAGCGCGCTGGTCAGCAATCAATTCGATCAGCGGAATCAATTGCAATCGGTATTCGGCAGTGCCGAGCTCGGTTTCCGGCAATTCCTGTATTTCGATCTGACGGGAAGAAATGACTGGTCTTCGACCTTCGCGTTCACTCCGACCGAGAAATCCGGTTATTTCTATTATTCGGCCGGCGCCAACCTGGTGCTGTCGGATGCCTTCACGATGCCATCCGGGGTCAGCTTTGGCAAGGTCCGGGTCTCTTACGCCAGAGTGGGTAATGCCGTCAATATCTACAGCACGCACCCGCCGGCCAATACCGCTACCAACCAGGCACCCTATTCCCTGGTCAACTCGAAGGCGCCCTTGCCGGGGACTTCTCTGCGACCGGAAGACAACCGGTCATTCGAGGCCGGCACCGAGTGGCGGTTCGCCCAGGACAGGGTAGGCGTGGACTTCACCTATTATAAGAATAACAACTATCGCCAGTATATGGAGGTGCCTGCGCCTCTGGGTTCCGGTTTCAACACGTATTATCTGAACCTCGGTAATATCCAGAATAAGGGTGTGGAGATCACGGCCTTCGTAGTCCCCGTCGCTACCAAGGATTTCAAATGGACCTCCACTCTGAACTATGCGATGAACAAGAACCTGGTGGTCAGGCTGTCGGATCCGACCGTGCCCGGCGCATTGCCATCCAATGCCTTCATCCTGACCGGTGCGGGCGTCAATATGTATCAATCGCAGATCAAGGAAGGTGGTTCATGGGGAGATATCTATGGTTATATGTTCGCGAGGAATCCGAAAGACGGCACCATCATGGTCAACCCCGACGGCAGTGCCATCAAGGCGACGACCACGGGAGGTTCCGATTCGCTGGGTCTGCTGGGCAATCCCAATCCTAAGTATACGCTGGGATGGAACAACAGTTTCGATATCGGCAAATGGACGGTCAATTTCCTCATCGACGGCCGATTTGGCGGAAAGGTGCTGAGCGTAACGCAGGCGGTACTGGATGAATATGGCGACAGCAAGACCAGCGGCTCCGCACGTGATGCAGGTGGCGTGAATATCAAGGCCACCAATGCCGCGACCGGCACCGCCTTTTCCGGCGCGCTGCCTGCCCAGGCCTTCTTAAAGAGCGTCGGCGACCGGAACGGTCTCACGGAAAATTATATGTTCAGCGCAACGGCGGTACGCTTGCGGGAACTCGCCGTGGGTTACAATATTCCCACGCGTGTTTCCTGGATCAACTCGATGCGTATATCCGTCATCGGCAGGAACCTGTTTTTCTTCCATAAGGATGCTCCTTTCGATCCGGAGGTTTCAATGTCCACCGGCAATCTGCTGCAGGGCATCGAGACCTTCAGCCAGCCCAGCACGAGGAGCATCGGGGCCAGCTTAAAAATAGGATTCTAACAGTAAAAACTCTAATGCATACTATATGAACTATAAATCTTTTAAAAAGCGTGTTTCTTCTATCGGTGTGGCAGCCGTAGCAGGCTCCATCCTGCTCGGAGGATGTACCAAGCGCTTCGAAGAATACAATACGAACCCGTACGGTATCTCCAACGCGGACATGAATGCCGACTATAAACTCCTGGGACAGCCGCTCGAGCAGGTGCAGCAGGGCATCTATGTATCGCAGCCGGCCTGGGATACGCAGCTGCAGCAGAACCTCATCGGGGACAATTACTCCGGTTATTTCGGCAGCCCGACCCCCTTCCTGGGTAACCAGAACAATATGACCTATGCGCTGGTGGATGGTTGGAACGGTCAGCCCTGGGCCGACGCTTATAACGACGTCATGGCGCCTGTCCAGCAGGTGCTCAAAAATGCGGGGACGCAATATCCGACCTTCTATGCCTGGGCGAAGATCCTGCGTGTGGAAGCGATGCACCGTCTCAGCGACATCTATGGACCGATCATCTATACGCATTATGGGCAGGTGAATACGGATGGCAGCATCACCTATGACTCGCAAAAGGATGCCTATTATGCCTTTTTCAGCGATCTGGATTCGGCCATCGCCGTGCTCACTCCGCTGGCTCAGAGCAACGCTGCGTCTACCATTACCAATTTCGACCAGGTGTATGGCGGCAGCTATGCCGAATGGGTAAAGTTCGCCAATACGCTGAAGCTTCGGCTGGCGATCCGCATCTCGCTGATCGATCCCGCCAAGGCTAAGACGGAAGGAGAGTCCGCGCTGGCAAACCCGGTCGGGCTGCTGACCACTCCCACCGACAATTTCACGATCAATACCGGCACCTTTACGCATCCGATCAATGTGATGAACAACTCCTGGGGTGACTGCCGGTTTGGAGCGCCGCTGGGTTCCTACCTGACGGGCTACAATGACCCGAGGACGCCCAAATATGCTCTGCCTGCCACCGATCCGGCCGTAGCCGGCAAAGTGATCGGGGTGCGCAACGGGGTCAA
>DASYSV010000331.1:0-10160 GCA_036010185.1 Puia sp. | reverse complement strand
TCCTGGGCACAGGAGATCCGAAAAGATCATCCCCTCGACACCACAGGCTCCTTCATCTGCCGAACGGTCAGCGGGGATATCGCCGATCCGAAGGCTTTGCTCAAAGCCTTTCCCGAATCATGCCCACGGATTGCCCAGGCGGAAAAGAACCTTCAAAAATACATCGATCTTGGATTCATGAACTGCCGCGATGCGCACACGGGCACGGCCGCCGTCATGATGGGTTGGTGGTTTCCGACCGACCACCTCTCACAGGTGCTGGGCTCGCATCCTTCTGTAGGAGTGCAGCTGGGCTATCGCACCCCACGCAATGAATACGATATCACCTGGAACGTCCGTTTCCTTTATCCCACACCGCGTCCCTACACCTTCCTCCGGCAGGATACTGTCTACACCAGCAACTATTATGACGGCGGCTACATCGGCTTCGAATACAGCCGGTATTTCGTTCATAAAAAACATGTCGATCTCGGCTACACCGCCGGCATCGCCTACGACTATTTTTCCGTGGCCGACGGCTGGAGCGATCACCACCGGGCCGTAAATATCACCCCGCTGAACGTAGGCTCCTTCGATCTGAACTATGGGCTTCGTTTCAAGTATTTCCTGCACTGCCACGCCTTTCTGGGATTGACCGCAAAATATCATATCATTCATTATAACAACGACGGAGGCACCGATCTCAGCGGCAACGCTTTTACCCTCGACCTTCTTTTCGGATCAAATTAAAAACTATGAAGAAGACCAAAACCATTCATCTCGTGCTCATCACCGCCGCGCTGGCCTCCTGCAACAGGGTGATCATTCCCGGTCAATCGGCGGAAGTCTCCGGCACAGATTCTGCTCTCACTGCAGCCACGGCCGAAGAAGACAGTGTCTACGACTGCGGGTGTCAGCCCGTCTCCAATAACTACAACGGGTACAATCCCTACGATTATTATAACAACCCGTTCTTCAACTTCAATATCTTCTATACCGGTCGGCCATTCAACGTCCCTTACCGGGCCGCGCCGCGTTATCCCATCAATACCAGCTTCCGGAATCATACCTTCGTCGTCCGCGGTGGGTTCGGCAAGGCCGCTTCCGCCGGCTCATCAGCAGCTTCCGCCGCCTCATCAGCAGCTTCCGCCGGCTCATCAGCAGCTTCCGCCGGCTCATCCGCCGCCTCCTGATCCTGTAAAATCCCCAATCCATGCAACGCATCGCGATACCACCCCGCAACAACTGGCGCTCAACGGTGGAGCAATTGGGTTTCGGTTTTCATACGACCAATGTGCCTTACTGGGATGAAAGCGCCTATTATTCCTTCAGCACGGACGAGATCCTGCTCATCGAAGAAGCGACGACACAATTATGGGAGCTTTGTTTGCAGGCCGTCCAATATACCATCGATCACCGGTTGTACGATCTGTTCCATATTCCGCGGTCTTTCGTGCCCTGCCTGGAAGAAAGCTGGAGAGAGGATCATCCCTCCATCTATGGTCGTATGGATCTGTGTTATCGCGACGGGAAAGTAAAAATGCTGGAGTTCAACGCCGATACCCCCACGAGTCTCTTCGAGGCGGGCATCGTCCAGTGGTTCTGGCTAAAGGATTTCCATCCTGCCAAAGACCAGTTCAACAGCATCCATGAAAAACTGATCGAACACTGGACCGGGCTGCAGCCCTATCTCTATCCCGGAACCCTCCATTTCGCCTGTCTGAAAGACACTCTGGAGGACCTCACGAATGTGGAATACCTGCGCGACTGCGCTATACAGGCTGGGATCCCCACCCATTTTCTTTTTGTCGAAGACATCGGCTGGGACGAGAAACAGCAGGTCTTCGTCGACGACCAGCAGATCGCGATAAAAAATCTCTTCAAGCTATACCCCTGGGAGTGGCTGATGGCGGACGAATTCGGGGAGCATATCGGGCGGGATAAGAACCAGGCGTTTTTCATCGAGCCCGCCTGGAAGATGATCCTTTCCAATAAAGCGATTCTGCCGCTTCTTTGGGAGCTGTTCCCCGGGCATCCACATTTGCTGCCCGCCTATTTTTCCAGCGAGCCGCTGACCAACTATGTCAAAAAGCCGATTCTTTCCCGGGAAGGGGCCAATATCGCCATCATGGTCGGAAAGGATCTCGTCGGCCGGACGGATGGAGACTACGGGGAAGAAGGTTATATCTGCCAGGAATTCTTCCCCTTGCCTGCCTTCGGGGACAATTACCCCCTGATCGGCAGCTGGGTCATCGGCCAGCAACCCGCCGGCATCGGTATCCGCGAGGCCGGTACGCTGATCACCGACAACCTAAGCCGCTTCCTGCCCCACCTGATCGAATAGTCGGATCGTATGCTTACATTTATAGCATGATACACGTATCTATCCTCGTACCGGAAGGCAATTGCAGCCTGACGAATATCGAAGGGACCCAACAGATATTGATGCGCGTGAACGGCTATCTCGAAGATGCCGGGCGCGATGCCCTGTTCGACGTCCATCTCGTAGGTCATCTCAAACAGGTGAACATGAAGAACGGGATGTTCATGGTCTGTCCCGATCAGCTCATCGGGGAGGTGGCCCGGACGGCGCTCATCATCATCCCATCCGTCCATGGCGACAAACAAAAGATCGTCGCCGACAATCACGCGCTCCTTTCCTGGATCGTCGAACAATATAAGGGCGGGGCCGCGATAGCCTCGCTCTGTATCGGCGCCTTCCTGCTGGCCGGTACCGGTCTCCTCGACGGGAAGAGTTGTACCACCCACTGGGAAATGGCCGATGATTTCCGGAAATTGTATCCGGCCGTCCATTTGCTGGAAGAAAAGATCATCACCGATAATGACAATATCTATACAGTGGAGGCGCATATTCCTGGTTGAACCTCGTGCTGTACCTCGTCGAGAAATATGCCGGCCGCGACATTGCGGTCTCCTGCGCCAAGGGGTTCCAGATCGATCTGCAACGCAGCAGCCAATCCCCCTTTATTATTTTCAGCGGGCAGAAGGACCATTCAGACCTGGCCATCAAAAAAGCCCAGGAATTCATCGAGCGGAATGTCCATTCGCGGGTAAGCGTGGACGCGCTGGCGTCGCTGGCGGCGCTCAGCCGCAGAAATCTGGAAAGACGTTTCAAAAAAGCGACGGGCAATACGGTGATGGAATATGTGCAGCGCGTCAAGATGGAGGCGGTCAAGAAAAACCTGGAATCCAGCCGGCTGGGTGTCAACGAGGCCATGGACAAAGTAGGTTATTCCGATCCGAAGGCCTTCCGCATGATCTTCAAAAAAGTGACGGGGCTCTCGCCGGTACAATACCGCAACCGGTACAACCGGGAATACGTATGAACACAGTTACTATCGACACCGTATTCTCCGCGCCTGCGAAGGATGTATTTCCCGACAGGATGATCCAGGGGCCGGCGACCGGTAAGACACGGCACCCCGGGTTGCATTATTTCAACTCGCTGGAATGGCTGCAATTCGCGGAAATGCATATGCGCCATCATTTCAGACAGAAAAAAAGGATCGACGCATGTCTAACCGAACCACCATCGTCACGCTGACCGCGCAACCGGAGATCATTGCCGCGCTTGCCGATCTGCTGATCGAAACCGTCGCGAACCACGGGTCCATCGGATTTATGCAATCGGTAACGAGAATCAGCCGCATCGCGCGGAGATCGCTAAAATGATGACGAGCGTCGCCCATCGGGGCCGCGGAGTAGCCAGCGCATTGTTACGCGAGGCAGAACGGATAGCCGTTGAAAAGGGCAGGACCCTGCTGACCCTGGACACGGCCGAACAGGAAGGACGATCATCTTCTGGAAACGCGTCGGAGGGTAGATTTTGGTATATTCCTTGCAGCATGTAGGAGAACCATTCCTCTGTACAAAATGTATAAAATACTGCTTTTCATCTCGTTATTCCTGTTCACGACCGCGCTCTCCGCCCAGATCATCGGGCGGGTCGATAAAAGGACCAAAGGATTCTTTATCCCCGCCGATCAGCAAGGTAAATACCTGGTATTCGGTTTCCAGTTTCCCAGTGCGGCGACAAAGAAAATGATCTGTTTCTCCAACAGTGCCGATAACCTGCGTGCCAATTATCAGTGTCCCCTCGGCGCCTATTTCGATACGGGTCAGATGGGCCCCGGCGACAATATCATTTTCCTGGGTATGTATAGCACGTTCGGCAAGATGGTTTACAATGCCGGGAATGGAACGAAAACGATCTTCTATCTCCCGAAGACCAGTTTTACGATAAAATAGCACTGGTAGACTGACGCGCAAAACGCGGAGGCCGCCGGATCGCTGCCGCGGTCGATCTACTGTCTGATTGCCCATGCCAGACCGTCGGGTCCGCCACCCACATCGATATGGCCGAGGACCTGCAGCGTCCGGAGATCGACGACCGCCACATAATTGTCCGGCGTGCAGCCCAGGAAGGCGCGTGTACCGTCGGGGCTGACGAGGATGCCTGCGGCTCCGCGACCGATCTTTATCCGGTGTGCTTCCTTCCGTGTCGTCGCGTCATAAACGACCAGATCGCCATTGCCCAGGCTGGTGATCAATACCATTTTGCCGTCGGGAGTGAACTTCAGACGATTGGCGCCGTTTACTCCTGCCGCAATCTTATCCACCACCTGCCTGGTCGCCAGATCGATGACGGAGATCGTCCCATCCCCGGCGGATGCCGTCCAGAGTTGCCGGCCGTCCGGCGTGACATCGAAACCTTCCGATCCCCTGGACACAGGGATCAGCGTTTGCTGCCAGTCCTCATGCGGCGGGGCGCCGGGAGGACTGCCACGCATCAGCGTATCGGTTAAAATGCTTACCGTCCCCGACGAGACATTGGTAGTATAAACGGTCTTCTCATCGTGGGTAACATAGATCATATGTGTCCTGTCCTGACCGGTGCCCATCACCCAATCGAAGGCATGCGTCGCGGGGTCATAACGGGCCACGCATTTCGATCCCTCCGCGGTGATCCAAACTTTGCCGCCTGCAAATTCGATCCCGTGCGGACCGAAAAAAGGACGGGTATCTACCGGTGTCAGCGCTTTTTTTGAGACCAGGTCGAGAACATCCATCTCATGAAGACTACCGCCACCATAGATGGAAACATAGGCGGTGCGCCCGTCCGAAGAAGCGATCACCTCATGAGGGTCCGTACCGACAGGCATTTTGGCAATGACCTTCAACGACACCGGATCCACGATCGCCAGGGTATGGTCGGCCTTGGACAACGCAAGCAGGCTCAGCGCTGGAGTGGGTTGTGCCAGGGCGGAGGAGGCGACTAAGACAGCCGGCAACAGGCCCGCGGCGAAGCGACTTATCGTTCCCGATGATTTGATAGACATAACTATGGTTTTTTCCGTTTGGGCAATACCAGGCTGTCGGGCGGATATTTCGCCTTAATTTGATCGATGATTCCCTGACACCACCCGCTCAATGTATCCTTATCGGCCTGGGTCAGGATAGCATTCCGGTGTATCAGGGTGTAGGAGCTCAGCGGCATTTCGTCGTTCTTCAGCTGTTCCAGACAATCCTCCATTCTTTTTTTCTGAATGGCGATGCGCTGTGCAGAATAAGTATCGAAATTCAGATGCCGCTTGCCGTTCCCGATATGGCCGTTCACCCACCAGGCCACAGGCTGGATCTCGTCATACCAGGGATAGTTGGTCTTGTTGGAATGACAATCCCTGCAGGACCTCTGCAGGATCGCATCGACGTTCGGCGGAACTTCATACAGCTGGGTGATACTTTTGTGCGTGTCCCCCGAATTATTTTTTGACGGACGGAAAAACTGAATTGCGATAAAAAGCACTAAGACGACGAGGAGCACGGTCCTGATCATAGATGCGAAGGGTTGGTTGGAGGCGAATATAAGAAAAATAACGAATAGCCTCCGGCACATGCGGTGGCTCAGCAACGCGGCGGTTCAGCAACGCGGATGCGGATGCTCAGCGATGCGGATGCGGATGCGGCGATTCGGCGTGGGGATCCGCCATCTCACCGATGGATAGAATAGGCCACCGACAGCTCCTCGGCATCGGCCTCTACGTAGAACGATTCGTCCTGGACGACGTCCACATAACAGCTCTCCCTGACCTTTTCGAAATCCTTTTCATCGCGGAAGGCGATCAGCGCTTCCTTATTGATCTCGTAGCTGGTCCGGACAAAGGATGGAAAGGCTTTTTTCAGCAGCTCGGTCACGCCATCCCAGGTAAACTTCCGGTCCTTGATCAGCTTGGGATTGCCGGTCCGGAAACCGATCTTCCCATGAATGAGCCCCAGACTCTTTCCCTTCCAGCTATCCTTGTATTGCTGGCCATACACCTGGAGCAGCCTCACCTGTTCATCCATGGTCTCTTTCTGCTGGTTGATCTCGTTGAGAAACCTGTTGTCGATCTGCTGTTTCTCTTCTTCCATCTTCGATTCGATGAGCTTCAGCTGGGTGTTGCATTGCGCGAACGCGCCCATAGCTCCGCGAGAGTGCAATATTCATTCATTTTCAGGAATTCTTCCCATGATCAAAAGCTGTCCACCTCCCATCCGCCTCCCAGCGCGCGATACAGGTTGACGATGGCGGCAAGCCTTTGCTGATACACCGATGATGCCAGCAGCTCCGCATCGAAAAGCGAATTCTCCTCGATAAGCACTTCGGTATAGGACGAATATCCATAGTCGTAGCGGGCTACGGTAAGAGCCAGCGCCCGGGCAGATGCATCCACCTGCTGATCCAGATACTCATATTCCGAAGCCAGGTTCCGCGCATCGGCCAATGCATTGTCCACCTCGCCAAGAGCAATCAGTACCGTCTGCTCAAACTGATAGGCCGCCTGTTTGGTCCTTTCTTTTGCCGCGCCGACAAGATCCTTGTTCCTGTTGAATTGGAATAACGGTCCAAATAGCCCGGCAAAGCCATTGGCTACAAATCCGTTGCTACTGACCAAACTACTTAGTTGCGGACTGGCGAAACCCAGCACCCCGGTGAGGCTGAGCGTAGGGAAGAGATTGGCCTGCGCGATACCGATCTGCTCGAACTGGGCCTGCAATACCTCTTCCGCCGACCGGATATCGGGTCTTCGCCGGAGCAACTGGGAAGGCAGGCCGGTGGGAATATCGGGCGGAAGTACCTGGTGGTACAACGAATCCCCTCGCGCTATATGACCCGGACCCTCACCCATCAATAGCCGAAGATTGTTCTCCACTGCAATGATCTGTCGTTGGAGACCGGCCGTGCTGGCGGCGGCAACGGCTTCCTGTTGTTTGGCCTGCAGCATATCGATCTCCGAGCTATACCCTTTTTCGAAGCGGGCCATATTGATCCTGGTGCGTTCCTTCCGGCTTTCCAGGGTCCGCCGGGAAATAAGCAGCTGGTTATCGAGATCGAGCAACAGGAAATAGGTAGTGGCGGTCTGCGCGACAAGGCTTGTCAGGACGGCATTCCTGTTATCGGTCTCGGCCATTAATTGCCGTTGAGACGCCCGTTTCGCCCGGCGGAGCCTTCCCCAGAGATCCACTTCCCAGTTGAGCTGGACACCCGCATTGAGATACCCGCTGTTGAAACCGGCCGCTACCTTTTCGGCATCGCTTCCGGCCTTTCCACCGCCACCGGTAATGTTATAGTTCAGCGCCGGATAGATGTTGGCTCTGGCAATGCTCACGATAAAACGTGTTTCGTCGATCCGTGCCGTTGTTGTCAGCAGGTCCCTGTTATTCTGCAGCGTGGTATGAATAATCTGCTGCAGGACCGTATCATGGAAAAGATCGAACCATTTCACCAGGGCAAGCGTGTCGGGATTGGAAGCCTGGCTGTACACGGCCGGTACATCGACGGCCGGTCTGGTATATTTGGGACCGACCATACAACCGCCGGACAGCAATACCGAAAAAGCACACCCTGCTGCAATTGGAAGGAGTTTCATGTTGCTTTCTTTTTTCTTTTCCCTTCGATGAGCACGAAAAAGGACGGGATGAGGATCACGCCTATGATCGTTGCGATCAGCATCCCGCTGAAAACGGTCATGCCCATGACCTTCCGGGCTTCGGCGCCTGCGCCGTGGGCGGTCAGCAACGGCGTCACGCCTAGGATAAAGGCCAGCGAGGTCATCAGGATCGGTCGAAACCGCATCCGGGCGCCTTCCAGCGCGGAGAAGACGGTTTCATTTCCGGCATCCTTGTTCATCTTGGCAAATTCGACGATCAGGATCGCATTCTTGGCGTTGAGACCAATGAGCATGACCAGCCCAATCTGCGCAAAGACATTATTGACATAACTGGCGGAATACATTGCTCCGAGGAACAAACCCAGGAAGGCACCCATGGCGGCCCAGGGCGTACCCAGCAGGACACTGAAAGGCAGTTTCCAGCTTTCATAGAGTGCGGCGAGAATAAGGAAAACGAAGAACAGGGCCAGACCGAAGATCGCGCCAGCGCTGCCCTCCGCGGATTTTTCCTGGTAAGTGACATTGCTCCATTGATAACCCATATCCGACGGCAGGACCTCTTTCGCGACGGCCTCGAGGGCATTCGTCGCCTGAGCGGAACTATACCCGGGAGCAGGCGCACCGCCGATCTCCGCCGCACGGTAGATATTGAAGTGATTGGTGTATTGAGGGCCGCTGGTATCCAGTATCTGCGTTATCGTCCCGATAGAGACAGGATTTCCTTTGGGGTCCCGCACGTAGAAACGCTGCACGTCCTCCGGAGTCATCCGGTAACGGGCATCCGCCATGACGTAGGTCTTGTATTGCCGGCCGAACAAGTTGAAATTATTCACGAAATATCCTCCCAGCAAGGTGGAGATCGTAGAATTGACATCGTCCAGCGGGATTCCGAGCTTGCCGACCTTTTCCTTATCGACCCCGATACTTTTCTGCGGGACGTTAGCCCTGTAAAGCGTAAAGATCCTGCCGATCTCCGGGCGCTTGCTGGCAGCGGCTATGAACCGTTGTGCCTGCTCGGCCAGGTACTGCGGTGAATTCCCGGCCCGGTCCTGGAGCATAAGCGTAAATCCCGCTGCATTACCCAATCCCACGATCGGCGGAGGCCCCACGGCCAGTACGATGGCTTCGGAGATATTCCTGACGGCCAGGGCATTGATCTGTGCGACGATATCATTCGCCGTCCTCTTGCGTTCGGCCCAGGGTTTGAGCGTAATGAAAAAAGTTGCCGCATTCGGGGCGACGGTATTGTTCAGGAGGCTGTTACCATTGACGGTCGTATACAGATCGATTTCCGGGACCTGGCGAAGCAAGCCTTCTACTTTGCGGGTGACCTTATCCGTGCGTTCGAGCGACGCCGCATCCGGGAGCTGAACGCTGACAATGAAATACCCCTGGTCTTCTTCAGGGACGAAGCCGCCCGCTATTCTTTTGCCGAGACTGATCGTAACAACCACGATACCGCTCAACACCAGCAAGGTGACGATCATTCTTTTTGCAAAGAATCCGGCTACCTTTACATACCCGTTAGTCAGCCGCCCGAAGACCCGGTTAAAGGCTGCAAAGAACCTGTCCAGCAGTCCTTTTTTCCCGCTGGCGGGTTTGAGTAACAAAGCAGCGAGGGCCGGGCTGAGGGTCAGCGCATTGAAGGCCGAAAACAATACCGAGATGGCGATGGTGATGGCAAATTGCTGGTAAAGCCGGCCGACGATCCCGGGAGCAAGTGCGACCGGAATGAATACAGCCGAAAGGATCACTGCAATGGCTACCACCGGTCCGCCTACTTCTTTCATAGCCTTGCTCGTTGCTTCCTTCGGCGCCATGCCATGTTCGATATTGTGGATGACGGCTTCGACCACTACGATCGCATCATCCACTACAAGGCCGATGGCAAGGACCAATCCCAATAAGGAAAGAGTATTCACGGAAAAACCCAGGAGGGGGAAGACGATAAAGGTGCCGATCAGAGAAACGGGTACGGTGAGCAGCGGGATCAGTGTGGCCCGCCAGTTTTGCAGGAAAAGAAATACGACGAGGATGACCAGTACGACCGCCTCGAACAGGGTGTGGACGATCTCCTCGATGCCTGCATGGACCGCCAGCGTCGTATCCAGCGCATAAGAGAGCTTCATGTCCTGCGGAAAACGGGCTTTCAGGGCTTCCATTTGTTTCTGCACCGCCTCAGCCACTGCAATTGCATTGGACCCCGGTATCTGGTAGACGGCAATCGTC
>DASYSV010000329.1:0-13197 GCA_036010185.1 Puia sp. | reverse complement strand
GGAGTTGGACAGCCGGCTGTTGTCTCCGCTATTCCTGTCCTGGCTGTGGGGAAGCACCTGCTGGATACCAGGCGCCCTTCGGCTTAAACCCGGGACGCAATCGGAATCCGCGACGCCCGGCACCCACCAACTTAAACCCGGTACCCCGACGCCCTCCTCTCCCCGGTGGAAAAAGGCCGCCATTCTGCTTTGCCTTGCGGCCGCCATTTGTTTCTTTACCGGCGAGATGCAGACCTTCCGGGAGAACTGGGATGGTATACATGATGCCGGGATCCCAGGCTATACCGAAAATGACTGGCGCAATTCGGAAACGATGGCCTTCGTCCGCGATCACCAGGATTCGCTGCGAAACATTCCGCGTCTGGGGACCCTTTATTCGGACGCGTTCGAAGGACTCTGGTTCCTGACGGGTGTACGTTCGGACCTCCTGCCGCATAAAGACAATGCCGAGGACATCCGGTATATGTTGAAGGAAGACAGGTTCACCGTCATCTGGTTCGACGATGCGGTCAATACCGATCTCATCGATGTCGACTTCCTGAAGAGCAGGAAACAGCTCATCCGCGAGATACATTTCAAAGACGGCGCGATCTATTTCTTCCAAACGGCCCCGCCACCGGCGCAGGCCTCACCCAATTAACCTACTTTTAAGGGATGTATCTACTCGCGCTTGCGCTGGCTGTCGCCCCGGGTATCGCCATCTGTCTGTTCATCTGGTCTCTCCACAACATGGGGAAGGCATCCATGCGTATCATGATCGTTTCTTTTTTACTCGGCGCGTTGGCTACGCTTCCCCCGCTGGCGATCCAGTGGCTATCGGTGGATGTGCGCAATGAACCCTGGCGTCATTCCATTCTGTCCTATATTTGGTATGCCTTTGCGGTGGTAGCCTTCAGCGAGGAAGGCAGCAAGTTCCTGGTCCTGCGGTTCTATGCATATCCTAAAGAGATGTTCCGCGAGCCTTTTGACGGCGTGGTCTATTGTGTGGCCATCGGGATGGGTTTCGCCACGGTAGAGAATATCGAATATGTACGGCAGTTCGGTCTGGAGACCGGCGTTTCGCGCTTTTTTCTGGCCATCCCAGCGCATGCCGCCTTCGCCGTCCTGATGGGTTATTCAGTGGGACGAGCCAGGGTCGAACGACACCGCTCCTTCCTGCTGATGACAAAAGGACTGGCCATCGCGGTGCTGTTCCATGGAAGCTTCGATTTTTTTCTCTTCCTCCAGCAGAACCATGAAGTGACCAGGTACCTCTCCAACGGAGTACTCCCGTTCGGGGCGTTCGCGACTTTCTATATCGCCGTACGGCTGGCCTTACGCGCGTTGCGGATGCACAAGATCGCAAAAGAAGAAGAGGATGAACAAACTTTCAACCGACAAAACCGTGAACACGATGGATGAACGAATATCGATAAGACCGGCCGACCTGGACGATATCAATACGATCGGCTTTCTGGCCCAGCAGATATGGCCGGACACCTACGGTAAGATCCTGTCCGCCGAACAGCTGAAGTACATGCTCAACATGTTCTATAGCCCCGCCTCATTGCGCCGGCAAATGGTCGACGAACATCACAGCTTCGTCCTGATGGAACAAGGCGAAGAAGCCATCGGTTTCGCTTCCTGGTCCGCATCTGCCGAACCTGGCGTCTACCAGCTCCATAAGGTCTATTTCCTCCCGGGACAACAGGGGAAAGGTCTTGGAAGATCGGTCCTGCAATTTATTTTCGGCGAGATCGGTCCGGAGGGTGCGAAGACGCTAAGGCTGAATGTCAACCGGTACAACAAGGCGCGTCAATTCTACGAACGAATGGGGTTCGCTGTAAAAGGAGAAGCAGACGTGCCGATCGGCCACGGCTATTTCATGAACGATTATGTAATGGAGATTGCCGTACCCGGCTGAAGCCGCCGCATTGCAGCGCCGGATGCCGCCAACGCACAAGGATGCCTCCACCGGATCAACCCGCCGTGGGGATCGGACCTTCGGTCTCTTCCTGGCCCATGGCCGCCAGCTTCATCTTATGAGCGGTCGCATGCCCAACATATCTTTCGATCCGGCCTTCGATCAGATAGATCAGCGGCGTCAGGACGATGGCCATTGAGGCTTTATAGATATAATTCATCATCCCTATCGCCAATATCTGCTGCCAGGTGAAGTACTGGCTGAAGGCGATAAAGAGCACGATATAACTATCCACCAATTGCGATACCAGGGTCGATCCCGTTGCGCGGAGCCAAAGATGCTTGTGACCGGTCCGTTTCTTAATCTGGTGAAACACCGTAACGTCGACTACCTGGCTGACCAGGAAAGCCACGATACTGCCCACGATGATCAGTGATGTCGAGCCGAAGATGGCGCTGAAAGAATCCTGAAGGTTAGGCACCCCTTGTTTAGCGCTGCTGGCGATCCACGAATCCGCCGGCGGCACATGGATGGCCATAAAGTACATCAAAAAGGCATAGGAGATCAGCACGACCGCGGTATAGGAAATTCGGCGAACGACCCGCGGCCCATAGTATTCATTGATGATATCGGTGATCACAAACTCCAGCGGCCATAAAAGCACGCCGCAGGTCAGCGTAAACCCCAGGCCGCTCTGGCCGAACAAGGTCCAGTTCGCCGGATGCAGGCCGAATATCTTCTCCAGCGAGAACAGCTTGGTGCCGATGGCGTCGGCGATCAGCGCATTACAGCAAAAGAAAGCGGTAAAACCCAATAATAATTTTGTCGGTCGGTCTTTTAGTATGTTTTGGATCATTTTAAATGACGATTGGCGATCAACAGTAGTATTTGGACAATGAAAAAAACAAAATTAACGATCAGCAACCAGACCGGAACACCGGCACGGCGCAAACGACCGATCAGCAACAACAGGATCAGCGCCGAGTTCACGAGAAGATTGAGGACTGCGGATACCAGATAACCTAAGACGATCATATCCGATATGATCTCATTGTCGGGCAGCGAATTTAGCCAACGCCTGTTCGACGCCACGAGGACTACAAGAAAGCAGATATTGCAGATAAAGGCTACCCGTGAGAAAAAACGTAACGGCCGCATATTTGACCAAAAATCAGGTTTTCCGGGCAAAATACCATTTAAATACCATTATTTTGCCGGGAATAATGAGGTTCATATGAATTCCCAGCTACTGAAAAAAGCATTACCCCATATCCTGGCTATAGCCGTTTTCCTAATTGTCGCCGTCGTATACTGCCGTCCTGCATTGCAGGGCAAGGGAGTCGGACAGAGCGATGTGGACCAATGGAAAGCGATGGCGCAGCAGTCCTTCGATTACAAGGAAAAACATGGACAATTCCCCCTGTGGACGGAAAGTGCATTCGGCGGGATGCCCGGCTATACTATCGCGATGCCCGGTAACAATGGCATCAATTTTCATTACCTCACGCAGGCGCTCACCCTGGGTCTTCCCCAGCCTATCAGCTTCTTTTTTGTAGCCTGTCTGTGTTTCTATATCCTGATGTGCGTCCTGCAGATCGATCCCTGGATCGGCGTAATGGCTTCACTGGCCTACGCCTATTGCTCCTATGACCCGCAGATCATCGTCACGGGTCATGTCACGAAGATGGATGCCCTGACGGTTGCCCCGGGCGTGATCGCGAGTCTGCTCCTGCTATTCCGTCGCAGATACCTATGGGGAACCGCACTGCTGGCCTTCTTTTTTGCGTCCGAGCTGGCAGCGGGACACCTGCAGATGCTGTATTATACCATAATCTGCATGGGTCTCCTGACTTTGTTCTATGGCATCCAAAGCATCCGCAAAGGACATGGCAAAGATCTGGCTATCGCGGTCGGTCTCGCCATCATCGCCTGCGGCATAGGGTATGGAACGAACATGTCCGGCAATCTCCCGCTGCAGGAATATGCCAAAGAGACGATGCGCGGCGGACGTACCGAGCTTACAAAAGCCGCCAATCAGGGAAGCAGCCCGGGCCTCGAACGCGGCTATGCTTTCCAATGGAGCTACGGCGTCGGCGAGACGATGACACTCGCCGTACCCGATATATTCGGCGGAGGAAATGGCGACAGGACGGCGGTCGGAGAAGATTCCAAAGCAGTCGATGTCATGACGCAGAATATGGGCCTGCCGGGCGATTTTAGTGCTTCGCTCGTCAGCGAGTCCACCTACTGGGGAGACCAACCGTTTACGTCGGGTCCGGTATACATTGGCGCCGTCATTTGTTTCCTGTGTATCTTCTCGCTCGTCGTTATCAGGGGATGGGCCAAATGGTGGCTGCTATCCACCATCGTCGTGGGTATTATCCTGGCGTGGGGAAAGAACTTTCCCGCCATCAACAATTTCCTGTTCGATCATCTTCCTTTATATAATAAATTCCGCGCTCCTTCACAGGCCTTGGTCCTTCCGCAACTGGCGGCGCCGATCCTGGCGGCGCTGGGTCTTCAGCATCTTCTTGTCAGCGGCGAGGACCCGGCAAAATTGTGGAAGAAATTCAGGCTGTCGGCCTATATCGCCGGCGCCGGTCTCGTCCTGATGATCGGTTTCTACTTCTCCACCCACTACCAGGGCGTGAATGATGCACAGGTAAGAGAAAGGTTCGCACAGTATGGGATGCGGGCGCTTTCGCGCGGACAACAGCCTACGCCCGAGATCCAGCAGCAGGCCATGTCGGCGGCGGGGAGTGTGATGCGTGGGCTGGAAGAGGACCGTAAGTCGATGGCTGGCTCCGATCTGCTGCGATCGATCATCCTGATCGCTCTCGCGGCGTCGCTGCTCGGTTTCTTTATTCGCGGAAAGTTCAGGCCGGTGATCCTGCTGGCCGGAATTTTGGTACTTAGCACCTATGATCTCCTCGGCGTGAGCAACCGCTATCTGACTGCGGACAGTTTCCAGGACCCTTCGGATCTGCAGTCCATGCTGACCCCGACACCGGCCGACCAGCAGATCAATGCCGATCCGGAAAAGAATTTCCGCGTGTTGGACGAGAGTGCGGGTGGCGACGTCTTCCAAAGCGCCCGGGCTTCCGCCTTCCACAATTCGATCGGCGGCTATTCACCTGCCAAACTGGGTCTCTACCAGGACCTGATCGACAGCCAGCTGGCCAAGGGCAATATGCAGGTGTACGACATGCTGAATACGAAATATATCATCCAGCAGGACCCCAGGAACGGTCAGCCCGTTGCCCGTATCAACCCGGCGGCCTTCGGTCCGGTCTGGCTGGTCAAAGCCATCCACTATGTCAGGGACGGCAAAGAGGAAATGAAAGCCCTCGACAGCATCAACGTACGCGATACCGTCATCATCCAGCAGCAATTCGCTTCGCAGATACCATTCGCCCCGATGCCGGACAGCAGCGCGTCCATCAAGCTCGTCCAGAACGATCTCGACAAGATCGATTATAATTTTTCGGCGAAGACCAACCAGTTTGCGGTCTTTAGCGAGATCTACTATAGCAAGGGCTGGGACGCCTTTATCGATGGCAAAAAGACCGGCTATCTTCGGGTAGACTATGCGCTGCGCGGCATGCCGGTGCCGGCCGGACAACATACCATCGAATTCCGTTTCGAACCGCGTTCATATCACATCGGATCGATGATGACTGGTTGGTTCAGCCTGGCGATCTACCTGTTGCTGATTGCAGGGGTGGTGATGGAATACCGCAAAAGGAATCCCCGGAAGAGTGGCGCTCCGGGGGATAAGGCCAAGGTTTAATCCACCGCCATGAAGCCGATCAAAATATTATTGCTCAACTACTACTGGCCTCCCAGTGGCGGGCCTGCGGTACAACGCTGGCTGGATATTACCCGTTATCTCTCGGCCTGCGGTATTCAAACGGATGTAGTGACGGTGGACGAAAAGCTGGCTACCTATCCCTTCGTCGATGCGACGCTGATCACCCGGATCGACCCCTCCACGCGGACGTTCAGAACGGGCACCTCCGAACTCTTCGGCATTTACAAACGATTCATAGGAAAAGGCAAAGTGCCTGCCAGCGGCCTCGTGGATGAACCGCACCCCACCCTCCTGCAAAAATTGGCAAGGTTCGCCAGGGGCAATTTCTTTCTCCCCGACCCGAGGAAAGGCTGGAACAACCACGCCTATGACCGTGCGGCAGCCTTGATCAGCTCTGAAAAGATCGATGTCGTTTTCACCGCAGGGCCGCCGCAATCGACGCACCTCATCGGGCTGCGACTGAAAAAGCATTTCCCGCATATCCGGTGGGTCGCCGATATTCATGATTACTGGACAGAGATATCTTATTTGTCAAAATTCTACCGGACGGCTATCGCAGGCTGGTTCGACCGGCGGCTGGAAAAAAAAGTATTGCAGTCCGCCGATAGGATCATGACACATTGCGAATCCTCGAAAACGCTGCAATGCGAAAAATTAGCGGGCCGCGACTGCCCGAAGATTTTCGTCCATACCATGGGCTATAATGAACTCCTGTTCCGGCCCCGTCCGCCGGAGAAACAGACTTTTTTTGAGATCATCTATACCGGGATCATGGCCGACCATTATGAGCCGGACATGCTTTTCCGGGCCCTCCGAACGGCTATCCATCAACGCCCGGATATTCCCGTGAAACTAAAGTTCGTGGGTTCGCTCGCCTCTACCATCCGGGACTCCATTTCAGAGCTCGGACTGGGCCCCCTGCTGGAAGAGTTGCCCTATGTGCCACATTCCGCGGTAGTAGAAGAACTCCATAACAGTACCGCCCTGTTCCTGATCAATCCAAAATTCGAGAACGAAAAAATACACGTTCCCGGCAAGATCTACGAATACCTCGCGGTCTTCAAGCCAATATTGAGCATCTCGCCGCATGGCAGCGAGAACGAGCAGATCATCGCCAGGATGCACGCCGGGCGAAACTTCAGCCGGTCGGAGGAGACGCAGCTGAGTCAATACCTTGTGGAACTGATGGATCGCTGGCAGCAGGAGAAGAATATCGACCTTCCGGAAAATCCGGATATCCGGGTTTATGGAAGACGGCATGAAGCCGAAAGACTCGGCCACATCATTGAAGATTTGAGCCCGCGCTAAATAAAAAGACCCCTACAAAGTAGGGGTCCGCTATAGGGCATAAACTATATTACCATTTATCGACCTCTTCCCCGGTGGGAGCGCTGGTGGGCGTATGGGTAGGCGTATGGGAAGCCGCGGGCGGCGTATGACGGACTTCCTCTTCAACGACCTCATCGCTGACGGCCGTTTCCTGGTAGCTGCCTTCATTTCCCTCTACATTATCGTGGTTATAGGCGTCGAAATCGAAATCCGGCATCAATTCGGTCTTGACGTAATCGATCGCTTCGGTCAATGCCTTCAGAAACTTGTTGAAGTCCTCCTTGTACAGGAAGATCTTGTGCCTGTCATACCCATCCTCATTGAATTTCTTACGGCTTTCGGTGATCGTGAGATAGTAGTCGTTACTACGGGTTGCCCTAACGTCGAAGAAATATGTCCTGCGTTTGCCAGCGCGAATCCTTTTGCTGTAGACGCTTTCCATTCGTTTGTCGTTGTTTTCGTACGCCACAAATAATTTTTTTCTGTTGAGAATTACTAATTATGCAGTCACAAATATAGTATTGTTTTCGAATTAGCAAAATTTCGACAACAATTGTAGCTACTATTTGAGGCGAATTTATCCGATTGGCGGAACGGGTGTTCCGGGGAGCATTTTCCAGCCTTCAGGAGGCGCCTTTTTTGCTATGCCGGATTGTTCTCAGCCTGTTGCTGCTCATAGAGATAGGTATAATAGCCATTGAGCGCCATCAATTCCTGGTGCGTTCCCGTTTCCACGATCCGGCCCTCCTCGATGACCACGATACGGTCGAAATCGAATAACGAAAAAATACGGTGCGTAATGATAATGGCGGTCTTCTGGCGTAAATACTGGTACAAATTGCCCAATATCTCTTTTTCCGTCTTTGCATCGACGGCGCTCAGACAGTCGTCGAAGACGATGATCTCGGGATCCTTGATGAGCCCCCGGGCGATGGATATCCGTTGTTTTTGACCGCCGCTGAGCGTCACCCCCCGTTCACCGATCAGGGTGTCATACTGGTTCGAGAACCCCTCTATTTCCTTATCGACGCTGGCATAGCGGGCCGCCAGATGCACTTTCTCCTCGTCCGCCCGGTCGACGCCGAATTGAATGTTTCCCGTCACGGTATCGCTGAACAGGAAAACGTCCTGGGGCACATAGCTGATCTGCCGCCGGATGTCCTGCAGATCGAGATGGCGGATGTCCGTACCGTCGATCAGGATCCTGCCTTTGTCGGGATCATACATCCTGAGCAGCAACTGGGCGACCGTGGTCTTGCCGCTACCCGTCCTGCCGACGATAACGACCTTCTCCCCTTTCCGGATCTCGAGGCTGAAATCGCTCAGTGCATGGATACCCGTATTGGGGTAGGTAAAATCCACGTCTTGAAAACAGATGTTTCCCTGTAGCCGCTGAGATGGCGCGCCGGAGGGGCTATAAATGGTGGGTTGGGTATCCAGGAATTCATTGAGCCGTTTCTGTGAGGCGGATGCGCGCTGGACCATGCTGGCCACCCAGCCGATGGCGCTGACGGGAAAGGTCAGCATGGTAATATAGATGACAAACTCGGTGATCGTACCCAGATCGGTACCATGCTTGCCATATATGACATAGAGGCCGCCGATCATGATGGTCAGCAGGGTGCTGAGACCGATCATCAAACCCATGGATGGAAAATAGATGGATTCCACTTTCGCCAGGTTGACCGCATTCTTGCGGTATTCTTCACTGTTGTGACTAAAAAAACGCAACATACCCGCCTCCTGCACGAAGGATTTGATCACCCGGATGCCGCTATACGATTCCTGGGCATTGGTGGTGAGGTTACTCAGCAAAGCCTGAATGTGTTCGCTGCGTTTGTGAATGATCGTATTAACGTAATAAATGGTAATGGCAAGGATCGGCAATGGTGTCAGCACATAGAGGCTCAGCAGCGCGTCCTTCCGGACCATGAAAAACAGGCTGAACCCGATGGTCACGAGCAGGTTGGCGAGGTACATGATCGCCGGACCGGTAAACATACGGACGCGGCTGACGTCTTCCGCCATCCGGCTCATCAGGTCACCGGTGCTATGGGTCTTGTAAAAATTGGTATCCAGCTGCTGGTAATGATCGTATATCTCTTTTTTCTGATCGTACTCGATATGACGGCTCATCACAATGATGGTCTGTCGCATGAGGAAAAGAAAGCCCCCGCTGATCAGCGCCAGCACAAGGAGTGTAATGCCGCAAATGACGACCTTCTCGTTGAACGTCGCGTGCCGCGCGTCCATTTTTCCGATGAATTTCCGGACCAGGATATCGTAATTGACCGTATCCTGTGACGGCGCCGCAGCCGTATGCTGTCGCGTTGCCGCCCCCTGCGATGCCCCCCCGGTATGCTGCTTCATCGCAGCCTCCACCGAATTGACGACATATCCCGTCACCTGCGGCGTCAGGATGCGGAAATAGTTGGAAAGGATGATAAATACGAGGCCCAGCAAAAACCGCCACCGGTATTTCCAGAAATATTTATTGACTGCCTTTAGATGCTTCAATCCTTCGGATTTATGCAAATTTACGAACCAGCCGCCAAAAAAAGGCGCTTGCCCGCCGCCGCCCGTACCTGGCTTCCCGCCGTCAAAAATATTTGCCCGTAAGGTGGTTAATATTTGTCCATTCCCCCAGCAGACCTTTATTTTGCACCCGGAGAGATGGCAGAGCGGTCGATTGCGGCGGTCTTGAAAACCGTTGAGGGTAACACCTCCGGGGGTTCGAATCCCTCTCTCTCCGCCAACTATTTGATTGTCAATGCTTTAGGTTGTTAACTCTCAATTGCCGGTACAAATTCCGGTACAATCTTAAAGCATGGTCCCCGATACCAACGGTAGGGCATATACGATGCCCGAGATTTCAACAGCGAACCCCAAAGATTGGTACATCTGGTTTCGCTACACTCACAACGACAAGGAAGTTCCACGCAAATTCCAAGGAATCAAGCCAACCGCATTCAGGAAGGATATTTTTCAGGTAGATGGCCTGAATTTCGCCCTCGAAAAAAAGAAGCTGGCGAGTCAATTGAAGCCGGGCTATAAATCCATGCTCGATTTCATCAAACAGGTTGCCGTCAAAGAGGGCTACAACCTTCTCCCCCTGACAGAATTTGATAGAGGGGTATGCCTGAACCTGATTGACGAATGTGCGAAGGTGAGGCAATTCACCAACCACAACTATAATAAACATGTCGCCGTTCTCCGTAGTATGTTTGGGGAGCTTGTGCAATACCGAATGCTGAAGAGCAACCCCCTAACGGGCTTTCGGGAAAAGGAGGAGGCAGAACAAGTATGAAGATTACACAGACGAAGAAAAAGACCTCATCCACTCCCATCTGTCAAAGGTTCACCCGCAGCTTTTCATAATAATGTCCATCGTCTATAATACTGGAATTCGGCCAAAGGAAAACGTACGCAGGGTGCCCATTAACCCCCATTTACAAGAACTTTTATTGCCCATGAATTTAAAGAGCTTTCCAGGCCATTTTTATGCGTTTGGAGCACCTTTACGACGGAATTGCGGTAGTATGACCTGCGCGGATGGGAAAAGGGTCCACGGAGCTAAGAGGCCCGATTATTTCAAACCCAGTCCCTTTCCAGTAAAAAGAGATACGATTACCAAGCTGTGGAAAAAACTCGTTATGGATGATCCACCCGGAGGGCTGGGCATCATAAAACACCTTTATGCTGCCAAACACACGGGAACCGACGATAAAACGGATTCAGGTTTAGAGTTAAGGGACATCCAGGTGATGTATGGGCATTCGTCGGAGGCCATTACTGCCAGATACAAAAAGAGGAATCGGGAAATCGAGGCAAAGAAGGAGATATTGGCTAAATCTCCCGCATTTTCCAAACGGCCAAACAATGGTTAAGAAGCTCGATTATTCGTAATTCTCAAGGCAATGGAGATATCGCCTCGCTTGACCAAAATGTAAAATTGTGGTTGGAACTTTATGACGATGCCAAATCTAAAAATGAAGTTGCAGCAGCGGAGCGGCTGTGGAATCATGCAATGGAACTGCTGCCAGCATATATTCCAATGTTTCAAAATTTGGTTGCTGTGTATGAAAAGAATAAAAATGCTTCAGATGCCATGCTACGGAAACTTAAAGAGCAGATCAAAACATTTTGACGAAGACAGGGCAGTAGCTGGGCTTCTTATATACTTTTTTTATGCCGCTCAAAGTTAGTATTGAAGGGTCATTGTGGTTATTTCAAATTCGCAGCATTCATCCTGCTGATTGCTTTATCGACATATTCCGCTGAAGAGGCATCGTTTAGTTTAAGTCTATCGGCTTTAACTTTTTCCAGTACCTTAACGAATGTCGCCATGCTGTTAAATTTTTTGAGTTCTATAACGAGGTTCGCTATCGCGTCAATACCTTGCCGGGCATATACCGGGTTAGATACAGACCCGGCCAGGGCCGCGAACCTTCCCGTGAACCGATATTGTAATGGTGAATTGGGATCGGCAAAGCAATAATCGACAAAAGGCCATTCGGCGTTTCCTCCACTTTGGCAATAAATGCTGATAATAGCTTCCCTGAGTTTTCCCTTGCTGTCTTTTTCATATTGTTTGGCAAGTGTGAATGCCTCTTTGGGATCAGTTTGGAGGATCGCATTGAGCGCCGCGCCCTGCACGGCATAGGAAGTGCTGTTCGCCAGCGCTTGTTTAAATATGTCAATTACGTCAGGTACATTCAATTTGGCGACGGTCTCTATGGCTTCAGCGCGCGCCAGGTTACTCGTATCTTTTACCGCTAACCGGAGAAGGATCCGCTCGGCGGCGATGCTTATTGTTTTATCGGACAGGTCCAGCGTCTGCATGGCCTTGATCCGTAACCCATAATAACGATCATTGAGGGCACTGAGTAAGATATGTTGGGCCATGCTATCCGTTTGGTTCGCTCCGGCAGCATTGATGGCTTCGATCCTGTCAACGTATAAAGGAGCATGGGCGTATTGGAATGCGAATTCACTTAAGGCTTTATGATCGCTCTTTTTTGCCAGCAATACTTTCTCCGCGTCTACATTAACCAGGTCTGGTTTTTGGAGACCGGAAAATGTCAGCGTATCAGACCGGTCATGCATCCATATCTGGTAACGCTTTTTTTGGCCACCGGCATAAATATCTACCGCCATGGGCAAGGTAAAGGTTTGTCCGGGCTGTGTTTGCTTCAGGTAAACGCTTTGCTTTTTTGTCGCTTCATCCCAACGATAAGCAATGTCCAATACCGGATGACCGCCCCCATAGAACCACTGATTAAAAAACCAGTTCAGGTCCAGGCCGCTGGCTTCTTCCATCGCCAGGCGCAGTTGCTGCGCGTCAGCATTTCCCAAAGCATGAGCAGTAAGATACAGATGCAAGCCCTTATCAAAAGCGGCATTGCCCAGGTAGTGGCGCAGCATATTGAGGATCCGCCCGCCTTTCTGATAGGTTACGCCGTCAAACATTTCCTGTTTGTCCGCATAGTGAAAACGGATGAGGCTTTCCTTCCATTGCTCAGGGTTACCCAGGTAACCCTGCTCGCCCAGGTATAGGTGTTCATCGGCTACGTCCTGCCCATACTTATATTCAGCCCAAAGGATCTCACCCAAGTCGGCAAAGGATTCGTTCAAAGCTAAGTTGCTCCAGCTTTCGCAGGTTACATAATCCCCGAACCACTGGTGGAACAATTCATGTACGTTGCCTGATTGGTACGGCAGGTCTGCCAGTTCGCGCGGGCTGCTCTGGCCGTCTTCATTAAATTCGGTAGCGGTTGCATTTTCCATGCCGCCATTGAAACCGCGCACCCTGATCTGTGCGTATTTGTTCCAGGGATAATCGACGCCCAATATCTTTGAAAAGAAAGACATCGCTTCGGGCGTGTAACCAAATATAGCTTTAGCGTCCGGGGCATATTGCGGCTCCATATAATAATCCACGGGCTTTCCATGCCAATTGTCGTGAATGACACTGAAGTTGCCCACGGCGATCATAAACAGGTAAGGCGAAATCGGAAGCTCCATTTTCCAGGTATCGGTACGGGTATGGTCGTCATGTTTAACTTGTGCTGTAAGTTTTCCGTTGGATAGCGTAACATATTTAGCTGGCACCGTCAGGCTGATATCGCCGGTGCACTTTTGATTGGGTTCATCG
>DASYSV010000327.1:0-8596 GCA_036010185.1 Puia sp. | reverse complement strand
CGTTGCATGTAGAAGGAGACAGGTGCGCCATCATTCATTGTCGTCTGCTGGGGAATCAGGATACGTTGTATGCGGGCACCGAGAACAGCCGGCAGTATTATGCGGATTGTTTTATCGAGGGGACGACGGATTTTATTTTTGGAGAGGCGACAGCGGTTTTCAGCAGGTGTGAGATACGGAGTCTTATGAATTCCTATATCGCGGCGGCCGCGACGACACCCAGACAGAAATTCGGGTTGGTTTTTTTGGATTGCAGGTTGACCGCGGATACGGCGGCGCGGCGGGTATTCCTGGGCAGGCCCTGGAGACCTTATGCCCGGACGGTGTATATCCGGACGGAGATGGGCGCGCAGATCCTGCCGGCGGGGTGGGATAATTGGCGGAATCCGGAAAATGAGAAAACGGCGTTCTATGCCGAGTATGGAAGCAGCGGGCCGGGGGCGGCTGGGAAGCGGGTGGGCGGGGCGAAGCAGGTGGTGGCGTCGGGGAAGCGGGTGGGGTGGTCACACCAGCTGACGGGTCGGGAGGCGCGGAAGTATACGCCGGTGAATATCCTGGGTAATTGGGTAGAGGCGTATATTAGTGGTACAAAATAGACATCAAATCAACTATTATGAGTTCAAGAAGAAATTTCTTACGCACAGGGCTTGGGATCGCGGGGGCGGGGGTAGCGGGGCTTGGGGTAGCAGGGGCTGGTGTGGCAGGGTTGGGGTGGGTGGATGGTAACGTGAAAACGGAAGGCGGGGGAAAGGGTGAAATCCCGAAGGACCTGCATCTGGGAATTGCCGGCTATACCTTCCTGCATGTCCCGATGGATCAGGGCATCGCCATGATGAAACGGCTGGCCGTCGATGCGATATCCATCAAAGATTTTTATTTACCACTGGACAGCGGGGCGGACAAGATCGCCCAGGTGGTTGGGGCTTTCAATGCCGCGGGCATTCGCATTTATGGGGCCGGCGTCATTTACATGAAGAGTGAGGCCGATGTCGACAGGGCCTTCGAATATGCGAAGATGCTCGGGGTCGACCTGATCATCGGAGCGCCTAACCCCGAACTGCTGGGGTATGTGGAAGGGAAAGTAAAGAAATACCGGATAAGGGTTGCCATCCATAACCATGGACCCGAGGATAAGCTGTATCCTTCTCCGGTGGATGTATACGAACATATCAAGGGACTGGATGACCGGATGGGATTATGTCTTGATATCGGTCACGCGGCCAGAGCCGGCGCCGACATCGTGAAGATCGTCAACGATTATGCGCCGAGGATCTTCGACATGCATATCAAGGACCTGGCTGTCATCAGCAGGCAGGCGAAGCCGATCGAGCTGGGGCGGGGCGTGCTGGATATACCGGGACTGATGAGGGCGGTTAAGCGTATCCGTTATAGCGGTTGTTGTAGCATCGAGCATGAGATGGATATGACCGATCCATATCCGGGGATTGCGGAGTCGGTGGGGTTCTTCAGGGGAGTCCTGAAGGCGGAGGGATAGGCCCTCCGAAAATTTTTTTGAAAAAGCCCTCCAGGGTCCAGGCAACTGGCAGTGGAGGGCTTCCGTTTGTTTAACTTACCCGCTGTGACCCGCAGCGCCCCTCCACTGTAGAAACAAAGGCCGGCCGGATCTTACCTCTCCGCACAGGGGTTACCCTTCGTTTTTGGTTTGTCGAACGGCGATCGCATCCTGCGATGGCTGGATGGACGCTTATTGCATCACTCAATTCCAACTTAAAATTGCTGATTATGAACAAGATTACACGATTTAGTATGCCGCTGCCGGTGACGCGCGGTGGCAAGGGGTTTCTGTGGCTCACGCGTGGTGGCAAGGGGTTGCTGCGTCTGGTGCGCGGTGGAATGCGGTTGTCGCCGCTGACGCGTGGCGGGATGTGGCTGTTATTTGGCGGAATAATGGCCGTTGCTTGCCATAAATCCAATATCACTCAAAAAGATCTGCGGAATTTCGAGCAGGTGGTCCTGGTGGCCAATAAGGCGATGTATATGCCGAAACTGGTGGATACCACTTTGCAGAATGGCTGGGGGCTGGCCTGGGCGCCATCCGGCATCGCATGGGTAAATGCGAACGGAGATCATGTCAGTGAATTGTATACGGGCGAAGGGGCGATCGTTCGTCCGCCGGTGAACATTCCATCTCCCACCGACAGTGTAGGCGGGGCACCGAGCGGGATCGTGTTCAGCGGCGGGAAGGGGTTTGTCCTGGCCAATCACCAGGGCGCCAATTTCCTTTTTGTCGGGGAAGACGGAATATTGTCGGGTTGGAACGGCGCGGACGGGAACAATGCACAACGTATCAGGGACCGGTCGGCCACATCGGTTTATAAGGGTCTGGCGCTGGACAGCACCGGCCCCGGGCAGAATTTCATTTATGCCGCCAACTTTATGACCGGGAAGATCGACGTTTGGGATACCGGTTTCCACCTGGTTTCTATGCCATTCCATGATCCGGCATTGCCCGCGCATTATGCGCCGTTCAATATTGTGCCGGTGGGCCAATGGCTTTTCGTTATGTATGCCGAGCAGACACCGGGAAGCATAGATGAGATGCATGGGCCCGGGAAAGGCATTGTGGATGTATTCAATACCGACGGGTCGTTCGTCCATCGGTTTGCCTCGAGGGGTAGCCTGAATGCGCCCTGGGGTGCAGCATGGGCGCCGGCGGGCTGGTTGTCCATGGAGGATATGAGCGGTGAGAAAGGCGGCGGGGACGACAGTAATAAGGGAAAAGGGTCGTTCGGAGAGGACGGGAAGCGTGTGTCGGAGCCGGTGGTACTGATCGGCAATTTTGGAGATGGACGTATCAATGTATTCAGCCCTGATGGAGAATTTTTGGGGCAATTGAGGTCACACAATAAGACCATAGTCATCGACGGCCTGTGGGCGTTGGGGTTTGCGCCGGCCACTGCGACGAGCATCGATCCGAACCGGCTTTATTTTACGGCCGGACCTGCTGATGAGGCGGATGGGATCTTCGGGTATCTGATCAAGCAGTAAGGTGTTGTTGGACGGGTCGCCAGGAGTGAGAGTCGGGGGCGCCTGCACCGAAGGTGCAGGCGCCATTTTTTACCGGATGCGTTCGCGGAAGGGTTCGAGGAAGGTGCTTTTTACCTGGCCGGACCGAATGATATACGCGGCCCAGATGAGGGCATAGATGCCCGATCGGACGAGCGCCATGATCTGTATCGTCCGGTATCCGATCAGCGATGCCGGAATGGGCATCGCATAGAAAAGAACGAGGAGGAGGATGCGGCCGGTGAGCAAAATACCTGCATACCAGAGGAACATCCGGGGGAAGATGTCTCTTTTCCGGATGAACCAGAACAGGAGGGCGGCGGCTCCGCAGATGAGAGTAAGCTGGATAGCCAGTTGGGTCAGGTAGAGATATTGAAGGGCGACTCCGCCGGCATTGCCATAGGTGGCCCAGCTGCTATAACTGTAATAATCGGACTGGACCAGGCGGATGAGCTCGAATACTATTATCGATGCGATGCTGATGCCGAGCAGGATGAGCCAGCCTCCGAGCGGGTAGCCGGAGCCGGGAGCATAAAGGGTTTCTTCGCTGCGCGAGTTAAGGCGTTGAAAGAGCCGGGAGAAAAACAAAGAAAAGAAGAACGTGAGCCATATGGCGGGCCAGCAGGCCTTCCAATCGCTGAGAGCCATAGCAGATGGGGTCGGCGTATCCGATGTCGCGCTGTTTTCGCCAAACGACCCGCCCGAGCCGGGTGTTCCGGACAACCGGAAAGATATTTTATCGGCGATGTTCTTATAGTCTTCCTTGTACCTGCGGACGGCTGCCGCGGAAATATGGTCATCGAAAGTTTTCAGGCTATAATGCAGCGATACGTTATTGCCATTGGGGACAGGCTCGAAGTCGAACTGGAAGGCATCATTTTTCACATGCAGCTCTTCGAATGCCCAGCCTTCAGGCAGATGGAGTTCGAGGGTATAATGTACATTGAAAGGATAGGGCAGGGAGATGGGAATATTGTCGGGCGCGTCGGAAGGGTCGGGAAGGTTTTGTTCGATGATCTTGGTGACGAAGTCAAAATATCGCTGGCCATTTCTGCCGTTCTTCCACACCTGCGGAATGGAATAATGTTTTCCGACAGTCACCATGTTCCTGGTACTGTCATCCTTATAAGTGATGTCGCGGTCCTGGCGGATCTCATCGAAAAGAGTGGCGTAATACTTGCGGTAAATCTCCCCGAGATCCTTTTTGCTTTTTTCCGCAAACATACCTCGAATCTCGTCAGCGGCACCGCCGGCATAGACGGACGTGATGGAGAAATGGGCGCTGTCGTACCATGGCGCGTCCAGTGTCTCGATGATCGAGTAGTCGTTGATCTTTCCGGGCGTTACGGGTTCGAGGCCAGATTCTCCCTCGCGTAGAACAAGGGCATAGCCATATGCGGGAACGAAGATTTCGGCAAAGGGACCTCTCTGATTAGTCAGGGTAGGGTCTACGAAGTCATATTTTCCGTCGGGCCGATGGATGGCAACGATGGCATGGTCGAAGGCTCCGGGGGAGGGTGCGACGGCAGTCAGCCGGCTACGGGTATCGGTATTGATCAGCGCTACGAAGGCCGGTATTTTTTCCTCCTGAAGGATGGTCGTAAGCAGCAGCGCTTTGTCCTTGCAGTCGCCAAAACGGCGGGTAAAGACTTCGCCGGGCTGGTGGGGGCGATGGGTGTTGGCGCCTATCTCCAGACCGAGATATCGCACCTCATCCTGGACAAAACGCAGGGCGAGCGAGGTAAAAGCAACCTTATCCCCTCCTGAGCGCGTTTTCCAATCGGAGATCTTTTGTTGCAGACCGGCGGGAAGGGAAAAATGGTATTGGTTGAATGTTTGAAGGCCCCAGCCGATGACGGCCGGCCAATCGGGGTATTCAGTCACATAGACCGTCGGATAGCCGTTAAACCATGAAGGGGCATTCGATGCGGGTCTGGCGTCGTCGGAGCCCATGTGAGGATTATTCCAGGTGTAGACGAGGCGGTTATCTATACGTTGTTCGACCGGTGGCGGTGCGTTATTGATGGTGCGGATATGCAGGGGCCGGTCGGGCGTGGTAATGATCGTTTTATAATAATTACAGACAGCCGTCTCGCTGTTGAACGAGAAATCATCCGAGTATTTGTCGTCGAATACCGGGTTGAAACCTACAACAGAGAATGCAACATCGATCCGGTCCCCTTTGCGGACGTCTTCGAGGGTAAGGAATGCCCTTTTCAAGCCATTATACTGAAACTCGTCCGCGTCCGTCTCTTCCTGGACTACTTTGATCCTTCCCTGCTGAAGCCTGTGAAGGATAGCGCCATCGCGGATGATATCTATATGGTGAAAGATCACCTGCTGGAATTGCGGAGAAAAGGTAACCGAGACTTCGGATGCATTTTGGACACCCGACTGGTTTACGATGGTCCGGACATAATGTGTGTACTCCGTATTGCAGGCGAGATTGCTTTGGAGATCGAGCAGGTTATAGTAGTAGCCATTGCTGATGTCTTCGTCCGAGGGTGTCTTATCGAGATGTGGATGGAAATCGTACAGCCATTTGGGTAAGGCGCCGGTGCTGACGTTAGGATGGGCGGAGAGTCGTAGGGTCAGGACAATGCCGAATATGACGGACAACACGATACGCATGAATAAGGGACATTAGCACTTCAAAACTACATAAAAAAGGGGGGAAATGCCAGAAGCGGGATGTTAAGGCTGCCAAGAAAAAAAAGGAAAATGGCGAAAAGGCTATTTCAGTGGTGTCAGGAAAAAGGAAGGATGCGGCATAAAATAAAAAAGGGCCAGGATAGAAATCCAGCCCCGTTTTTAAATCCAATATCCTATGAAAAACCGAGTATGTTAAGACAAGCTACGTGCCGGAAGGGATGCTGAAAACCAGGGTCAAAAAAACTTTTTTATCACTATGATTAGCAGGTTCTTATATCTTCCGATCCGCTGTTATGCGAAATGGATGGAGGATAATGTATGGACATTTTCTCCCACAGCAGGAAAATTTTTCCCGATCGGGGAATGGAGAGATAGCTTAATAGCGGAATGCGACAACAGCGCAGGAAGGATTTTATGCCCGTTGAGAGTATGCGGTGAAGGAGGCAAAAAAAGGCTTAACTTTAAAAGGAAGCAGGTAGTTATGGGATGGAGGCAAGTTATACCATTGCTGTTCCTCATTTTTTCTCACTGTTCCTTACTTTATGCCCAGCAGGTGTCGTATTGTGAGCCCTACAGCGACAGGTTCACTTTACGCCAGGAAATGCTGGGAAAAGTGGGCGATTTTTTCTGGGTATCCTCCATCAACCGCAGAAAGGTCAGCAGGCATAGCAACGACCCCAGCCAGGAGCGGAATTTCGTCATATACGATTCGCGTATGAATGTCATCAATGTCCTCGGTGATCCGTCGTATGTGAGCAGCAGTATCAAGGAGTACCTGGTGATCAATGATGACAGTTTCGACAGATTGCATTTGTTGAATGCCGATGGCAAGGAGGTGGAGGTGCGGCTACAGCGTTATAATCCGGACGGGACCATGGCGGGACCCGATCACAACGTGGCTGTTTTTCCCTTCAATGAACCCGGCAACAGCTTCATGCTCGTGCGGTCGCAGGACAGAAAGAAGATCCTGATGCTGGGATTCGAATTTTTGCCCTCCGGCGCCCCCCGGATGCATGCCTTCCTGTTCGATCAGGACTGGCAGCTGCTTTCCCAACGGGTGTACAGGCATCCTTTTCTTTCGCAGCCGATGATCCAGGATGATTATTCGGGTTTTCCGCTGGAAGATTTCAATACGGGTGATGTGAAGCTCGCCAACAACGGGGACTGGCTGATGCTCGCGCCTTCGCGGAACAGTCACAATTTCCTTCTATTCCATTTTTCAACGGTGGATACCGCCGTCGTCGCTAAGGAGATCAATATGCCGGGGACCTCCTCGATGGAGGACCTGTGCCTGTCGCTGGACAACTCGAATGGTGAGGCTGTGGCGGGGATCCTTTCGACGTTTCATTACGCGCCGCTAAAGGATGTCGAAGTCGTGCACTATTCCATGAACACGAAGATGTTCAGTTTCGACTCCTCCTATCGTCTGTCGACGTTGGCCGGGAAAAGGGTCCGGAATGAGAATATCGTGAAGGAGAATTTTGTAGCGGTGCCCGGCAGGGGTTTTCTGTTGTTGAAGGAATACGGGAGGCCATTCACCGATGAACAGATGGATGAGGAGGACTATGATGAGGGCTGGGATCCTGCGTTGTTATTCGCATCCAATGCAATTCCCGACCCCAGTATGGGTCCTTCGTCGCTGATGCGGCATTTGCCGGAGCCGAAGTATGGGTATGCACGTTATCGGGCGACCGTGAATCCGCCGTATCATGACCGTGGTGATCTGAGCCTTTATTATTTCCCCGCGGGTCGTACGGACAGTTGCTGGAGCGGAATGATCAGCCAGGAGCAGGTGACGGAATTGAACTCTCCCAATCTATCTTATATGATCGTGCCGATGTATAACCGCATGGTGTTCCTTTATAACAGTTTTGTACACGGGGAGAAGGTATATGCGTCGACGACTGTGATCGACCCGGGGGGGAACCAGGTGACCAATGAAGGTATTCTTTTTTGGGGGTTGAAAAATACACTGAACTTCCAGGAGGCCAGACAGGTGGCCCCGGACCAGGTCGTGATCCCTTATGATATTTACATCAATGGCAGCGCCAATGGTAAAATCGGGTTTGCCGTGGTGTTGTTCCGTTAGTGTCCAGGTTCGCTGGCTTCCATCAATTCCTTCAGATAGTCGCCCCATACCGTGGGATTGGAATGTGTACCGTGGCCGGAGGTTTTTTCGGACCAGGGTATCAGGATATATCTTCCTTTCGGGATCAGTTTAATATCTCTGTCGAGAATGCCCAGCTCGGGCGGGTTGCATTCGTCGTCGGCTGAATTGACGGCGTAGAAGGTGCATTTAATTGTGCTAAGTTTGGGTTCCGGGTTATAGAAGCGCGAAGCATCGAACGCATAGATCATATCGTTGGCGTCCTGGTGTTTGATGAAATTCTCCGACCCGAAGTCATAACCTCTTTCCGACTGCTCTCGCGTCGGGGATCTTTTCTGCATATTATAAGGACTGCTGGTCATCCACATCATCGAGGTATAGGCGCCGCGAAGACCGGTGGCGGGTTCTTCGGTATAATCACCGCCCTTCCAGGCAGGATCGGACTCGACGCATTTGATAGCGGCATAGCGTGACTCGCGGTTGCGTCCGGCGATCTCTACGGGCAGGCTGGCGTTGGCCATACAGGCGTCCACGAAGTCGGGGTATGTCTCCGCCCAGACCCAGCAGTGCATAGCACCCATCGAAGTGCCGATGATGAGGCGGAGGTGATTGATCCCCATTTGTTGGGTGAGGACGTCGTAATCGGCCTTGATCATATCGTCATAGGTGTATTTCGGGAAGCGCATGTGCATACCGTCGCTCGGTTTGCTGGATTTCCCGTGTCCGATGCCGTCGGGGAGGATAATAAAATATTTGTTGGCGTCGAGCAGCTGGCCGGGTTCGAAGAGATGGCCGGCGAACAGCTGGTTC
>DASYSV010000304.1:0-8056 GCA_036010185.1 Puia sp. | reverse complement strand
ATCTCGAAGGGACGGCCGGCAAAAATTTCTCCTGGCTCATTGGCCTCCGCAATCGAACCAACGGCTCTCTGCTCAGCAGTCAGGAAACTAAGGGCACCTATGCCCCCTCCTCCTCCGATATCCAGACCCAGCTATCCTGGCGGCTGAACGGCACTTCGCAGCTGGAGCTGCTCGGCATTCTCTCGCAAACGCGTTTTAATTTCATCCCGCAGTTCAGCCAGCTCACCTCCTCGATCTTTTCACCTTACTATACAGCCAACCTTGGTCTCGACACCTATTTCGAAGGACAGGAGAAAAGCCGGTACCAGACCAATATGCTCGGGCTTTCCCTATCGCAACAGCTCAATCCCCATTTGCGGTTGAAATGGATGGCCTCCCGGTTCGAAGACAAGGAGCAGCAGAACTACGATATCACCGGCGCCTATCTTTTCGGCGACCGCGATTTCGATAAAAGCAGCCCCACGTTCGGCCAGATCAACAATCCGCTGGGCGCCGGAACTTATCAGAATTTCGCCCGCGACAATCTCGACATCACGGTATGGAATGCGACACATAAAGGCTACCTCACACTGGATCGTCACTATATACAATGGGGCGTCAGCGCGGAACGCCAGCTCGTCGACGATCATCTCCACGAATGGCGATACCAGGACTCCGCCGGCTATTCGTTACCCAATACGCCTGGCATACCTTCCATCACTGGCGTCGCAAATGGCAGCGATGACCCCGGCATCACCCGCCTGACCGGTTATGCGCAGGATAATTTGCTCTTCAGCGATTCCGGCTCTTTTACCCTTCAGGGCGGCGTTCGATACAATTATAACACGCTCAACAAAGAATTTCTCGTCTCCCCCCGCCTGGGCGCTTCCTGGAAACCGCGCAATTCTACAAAGGACATCATCTATAAAGCGGCCATAGGCATCTACGACCAGCCGCCGTTCTTCCGCGAGATGTTGCGCCCCGACGGCTCGCTGAATAAAGACCTCAAAGCCCAGCGAAGCTGGCAGGCAGTGATTGGTTTCGACAAGAATTTTCACATCGGCGACAGACCCTTTCGGTTCACCACCGAAGCCTATTATAAAAACATGACCAGGGTCAACCCCTATGATATCGATAATGTCAAGATCCAGTATTTCGCGCTCAACGATGCAAAAGCCTACGCCACCGGCGTCGAGTTCCGCCTCTTCGGCCAGCTAGTGAAGGATGCGGACAGCTGGGTCAGCATGGGCTTCATGCGGAGCATGGAAAAGATCGACACGTTCTTCTACAATTATACACTCGACTCGCTGGGCCACCCCCTCGACAGCGCCAGGACGCCCATGGGCTGGGTACGCCGCCCGACCGACCGGCTGTTCACCTTCGGTCTGTTTCTCCAGGACTACCTCGCCACCAATAAGAACCTCAAGGCCTATCTGAATCTCCTGTATGGCAGCAATCTCCCGTTCAGCATCCCCGGCAATCTGCATTATCGGGATGCTCTGACCATCGACCCCTATATCCGCATCGATGTCGGTTTCAGCGCGCTGCTCCTCGATAGCGAAAAGGGCCATCGCCGGAGCCATAACCCCTTCCGCAGCTTTGACAACATCTGGGCTACCCTCGAGATCTTCAACCTGATCGACCGCGCCAATACCATCTCTTACATGCTGATCAAAGACTTCTCCAACACTACCTACGCCATCCCCGAACGGCTCACCCCCCGTCTTATCAATCTCAAGCTGATAGGCCGGTTCTAACCGCGCCCACGCCCCGCTCCCGTCCTCCCTCGCCGCTCGCCCACGCCCCGCTCCCGTCCCCCATCGCCGCCCGTCCTCCCACGCCCCGCTCTCGCCCCTATCGCCGCCCGCCCACGCCGCTCCCGCCCCCTCGCCGCTCCTACCCAACCTTCGCACGACGCCGCCCGCCCGCCCTCCGGACGCCGCTTTCCATCATCTCCGCGCCATCCCCACCTGCCCCAATTCCCGTATTTTCCCTCGTAACTTTCCCATCCATTCCCAAAAAAGCCGCAATCTTCCCATTTCGGGAAATACGATCTTCCCCGCCCCTCTACAATTGATTTATAATCAGTTATTTAATTTTTGGCCGCAAATTGGTCACTTATACTGTAAATCGCGCACCATGAAAACTATGATTAACTTCCTGAATGCCCTGGTAAACACTCTTACCTTCTCCAAAGAACAAATGCCCGCACTGATACCGGTCCGGGTAGTTACCAAAGTACATCCCGATCAACACAGATAACTTCAAGATAACCCCTAAACTTTGAGGCTATGGTCATGGCAATTGAAATTTCGGTTTATCCGAACCCGTTCGATCATTACATTATGCTGGAGATCACCTGCGACGAAAACATCGATTGTATCGTTACACTGGCAGACATCGGCCAGGGTAAGATCATCCGCATGCTGGGTGTAAGTTTGGTGGGCGGCACCAACCGCATCCCTTTCGACAACCTCGAATCCCTTTCCGCCGGCAACTATCAACTGGAGATCAAAACATCCGCAGGAGAACCCGTCTACCGGACCCGTCTTTTCAAACAATCCGTCGAGGGCCCTGTCATCCACCTCAACTGATCCCGGCGCAGGTCCCGGCCATATTCACCCGACCTTCGACTGATCCCGGATCCCGTCATCATCAATACGGCGCTCACCACCCGTCTTTTCGGCCCTGCCTCCCCCCTTTTCGCTAACTTTGAGGCATGACTAAACTATCCGTCAACATCAATAAGTTCGCTACCCTCCGCAACAGCCGCGGGGGCAACAACCCTGATGTCGTTAAGGCCGCCATCGACGCCCAGGAATTCGGCGCCGACGGAGTCACCGTGCACCCCCGCCCGGACCAACGGCACATACGGTATGCCGACGTCTATGCCATCAAAAAGATCATAACCACCGAGTTCAATATCGAAGGCAATTCACAGGAGCAAAAATTCGTCGATCTGGTCCTGGACGTAAAACCCACCCAGGTCACCCTCGTCCCGGATGCGTTAGGTCAGATCACCTCGAACCATGGCTGGGATACCATCCGCCATAAGGCATACCTCGTGGATATCATCAGCATCTTCAAAAAAGCCGGCATCCGGGTCAGCCTCTTCGTCGACCCTGTGATCGCCATGATAGAAGGCGCCGCCGATACGGGCACCGACCGGATCGAGCTGTATACCGAAGCCTATGCCCACGCATACGCCGCCGACCCCGCCTCCGCCATCGCTCCATATCACAAGGCTGCCCTCCGCGCCCACGAGCTCGGTCTCGGCCTCAACGCCGGCCATGACCTCGATCTTCAAAATCTCCGGTATTTCGCTCATAATATCCCCGAACTCGATGAGGTCTCCATCGGTCACGCCCTCATCTGCGACTCCCTGTACCTGGGCTTCGAAAACACGATCCAATTGTACAAACGGCAGTTGCAATAAACCCCTGCGACGCTTGCATCGCTGACGACTGACCCTGCTCTTCAACGACCACCCCGCCTTCTTCAACGCTTCCACGCCCCACCTCTACCCCGCCGCTTTATATCCCGGTAATCCGCCTTCCCTGTAAATTCACTTCTCACCCCACCCCCCCGCACCCTATTTTTGGTCCATCATTCAACCATAAATGCATTCTTATGAGAAAAGTACTGACCGCCGGTATCCTGCCGGCCCTTCTTTGTCTTGTCTCGACGCTGCCGGCGAAGGCGCAACTGACGACCATGCCCGACGGCGGCAATAAAATGGCCACGGTCTCCGAGCGCATAGGCATCACCGATGTCACCATTCATTACAACAGACCCGGCGTCAAAGGACGCGAAGGCACCATCTGGGGCAAGCTGATCCCCGCAGGCTATAATGACCTGGGATTCGGCACCAGCAAGGCTGCACCATGGCGCGCGGGCGCGAATGAAAACACGACCATTCAATTCTCCACTGATGTCACCGTCGAAGGACAATCGCTTCCTGCCGGGAAATACGGTTTCTTCGTCGCTTATGACCCCAATGAATGTACGCTCATCTTCTCGCGTAACTCGACGTCCTGGGGTAGCTTTTTCTACGATCCGAAGGAAGATGTGCTCCAGGTTAAGGTCAAACCCGTCGCGATGGACAAAAATGTGGAATGGCTGAAATACGAATTCACCGATGAAAAGGACGACGCCGCTACCGTCGCACTGGAATGGGAAAAGCTCAGCATACCCTTCCGCGTGGCGGTCGACTATCCGAAAACGCAGATCGCTTCCTTCCGCCGCGAATTGCGCAGCGACAAAGGCTTCACCTGGAATTCCTATATGCAGGCCGCACAGTTCTGCGCCCAGCACAATACCGATCTGGACGAAGGGCTCGTATGGGCCGATAAGTCCATCAGTGAGCCCTTCATCGGCGACAAGAATTTCCAAACCCTGTCCACCAAAGCGCAGATCCTGACGCTGATGAACAGACAGACCGAAGCCGACGCGCTCATGAAGGAAGCCTTACCACTCGGGAAAGAGGCGGAAGTCCACCAATACGCCCGCATCCTGCTCAAAGCAAAAAAGAACAAGGAAGCTTTCGAAGCGTTCAAGCTGAATTACGATAAACACCCCAACGAATTCACGACGAATATGGGCATGGCCCGCGGCTATTCCGGCATGGGCGACTACAAAAAGGCCCTCGATTATCTCACGAAAGCCGAGGCTCAAGCCCCCGACAAGGCGAATAAAGACAACATCGCCCGTTTGAAACCCATGCTCCAGGAAGGAAAAGATATCAACTGATCGAAGATATTTTTGGACGTCCCCCGCGCCGCAAGATAATGACCGGCGGCGCGGGTCGGGCTCTGCGCTATAGTCCTCGCTTTGCTCCCGGCTGCCGCTGCAATCCCTGACGCAGTCTAAAAGCCTGATCTTTTTACGGGCCGCGTCATAACCGATCTTCATCGGCGCGGCCTCTATATCACGATCAATTACACCCCAGCAACTCACACAGCTTCTCCTGCAACGCCGCCCCGCGCAGATCGCGGCCCACGATCTTCCCATCGGGCCCTACCAGAAAATTAGAAGGTATCGACGCAATATGATACTTCACCGCAGCCTCATTATACCAGAATTTGAGATCGCTTACCTGCGTCCACAACAAACCATCGTCCTTGATGGCCCTCAACCACGGCTCCCGCGCCTTGTCCAAGCTGACCCCCAGCACCGTAAAATTCTTATTCCGGAACTTCTGATAGGTCGCCACCACATTGGGATTCTCCATGCGGCACGGCCCACACCAGCTGGCCCAGAAATCCACCAACACATACTTGCCCTTGAAAGAAGAAAGGCTCACGGCACGTCCCGCAGTATCGTTCTGCGTAAAATCGATCTCGTCGGACCCGACCGCACCGACCAACGCGTCGTCCAGCGCCTTCTGCAAATATTGCCCATAATAACTTTTCTGTACGTCCGCAGCCAGCGAATGGAGACGCCTGACCTGCGCCGCTACATCCTGCGTCAGCTGATTGACTACCACGAGCACAAACGGTGCTACATAGGACGCGCGCTTCTCAGCAATGAATCCGTCCACAACCGTAAAGATCGTGTCGGTCAACTTTTTGTAATGCTGAAAAAGCTCTCCGTTCTTATCCATATGCCCCTGCGAATTCGCTTCCGAGATCAGGGTGTTCAGCCGCGTGAAATACGGTGTGAATCGCGCCTGAAATTCCACGAAATCGTCATTCGCCGGCGACCCCGACGTTTTCAAATGCCCCAGGTCATTCATCGTCCCTGTGATCTGCATCTTGTCATTACCCATGAACAACGGTGCCTTTTTCCTGGCCGCGTCGAAATTCAGCTCATAAAGATTGGTCTCATCCACATGACCGTTAAGCTCGAACTTCCCCGCCGCCCTGGCATGCGTCGTAGCCAGCGTATCACCCGGATTGGAAGGGTCCGTCAAAAAAACCTCCGAACCCTCCGGCAATCCCGTCACGTCTCCCGTGATCGAAAAACGCGCCGCCGCACCCGTTTTGGACTGTGCCCAACCCATCACCGGCCCAGCCATCAAAACAACAATTATTATCTTCCGCATAAGTTCATTTTTTATGTCTCTCTTTCAATACATTCGTTACATCCTGCAAGGTAAACCCTTTTGCATTCAACAAAATAAGGTAATGGAACAACAGGTCCGCAGCCTCGTTCAGGAACAACCCGTCGTCGTGATCCTTCGCTTCGATGACCAGCTCCACTGCCTCTTCGCCCACCTTCTGCGCGATCTTGTTGATCCCTTTGCTGAATAGCCTCGCGATATGCGATGTCTCCGGACGGGCTTCCCGTTTCCGCTGCTCGATGATCTCCTCGAGGCAAACCAAAAAGTCCTCTCTGTGATTCTTTTCGTCCCAACACGTGTCCGCCCCCGTATGACAGACAGGCCCCAATGGCTCGGCCTTTACCAACAGCGTATCCTGGTCGCAATCCAGCGCAATATGTCTCACCAACAGGAAATTACCGCTTTCCTCGCCTTTGGTCCATAGCCGCTGCTTCCCCCGGCTGAAAAAGGTCACCTTCCCTTCCGCCAGAGTCCTGTCCAATGCATCCTGGTTCATATAACCCAGCATCAGCACCTTTTCCGTCGCACAGTCCTGGATAATGGCAGGCACCAACCCATCCGGGGACTTGCTGAAATTCACCTTCAATGTTTCCATATCGTTTTCCATTACAAACGCACGGCAACCCCGCGCTTCTGCAAATATCCTTTTAATTCCGGAATCCCCACCTCCTTGAAATGGAAGATGCTGGCTGCCAGGGCCGCATCGGCCTTTCCCGGACCCAACACTTCCGCGAAATGCAAAGGCACCCCTCCTCCACCCGAAGCGATCACCGGAACCGGCAAGCCCTCCGCCAGCCGACGCGTAATATCCAACGCAAAGCCCTTTTTCGTCCCGTCATTGTTCATCGAGGTCAGCAGGATCTCCCCCGCCCCCCTGTCCACACCTTCCCGCGCCCATTCAAAACACAAAGTCGACGTTCGCACCCTTCCACCATTCAAATAGACATACCAGTTACCATCCTCCTCCATCCGCGTATCGATAGCCAGCACGACACACTGACTCCCGAATTCCTTCGCCAGCTCCGATATCAATTCCGGCCGCCGGAAAGCCGACGTATTCACGGAGATCTTATCGGCGCCATTCTTCAACAGCACACTGACATCCTCCACACCGGATATACCGCCACCCACCGTAAAAGGGATATTGATGTGATGCGCGATGCGGTTCACCAGCTCGCTCAGGGTCTTCCGCTTCTCATTGGTAGCCGTGATATCAAGAAAAACCAGCTCATCCGCGCCCTCCCTCGCATACAACGCCCCCAGCTCCACCGGGTCGCCCGCATCGCGGATATTTTCGAAATTGACACCCTTCACCGTCCGGCCATCCCGGATATCCAGACAGGGGATGATACGCTTCGTCAACATAGCTCCTTCAATTTTATCCTTCCCTCATAAATGGCTTTCCCTATGATCACCCCGCGACACCCAACCTCCTCCAGGCGCCGCACATCATCCATCCCGCTGACCCCTCCGCTGGCAATGAAATGCAGCTCCGGAAATTTCCCTACAATATTTTTATACAGATCCAGCGCCGGCCCCTGCAGCAACCCGTCTTTGCTCACATCCGTACAAAACACCTGTCGCACGCCCTTCTCCATATACTCCCGGATAAAATCATAGACCCACCGGTCCGTCGTCTCCGTCCACCCGCTGACGGCAATCTTCTCCTTCCGCACGTCGGCTCCCAATAAAAACCGATCGGCGCCATATTCCCCCAACCATGAAACAAACAATGCCGCATCCTTCACAGCCACACTACCCACCGTCGCCATGGCGGCTCCTGAATTGAAGACGATGTCCACGTCCGCATTCGTCTTGATGCCTCCGCCGAAATCGATGATCAGATTCGTCTTCCCGGCGATCCCTTCCAATACCTTCCAGTTCCGTACGGCGCCAGCCCGGGCCCCGTCCAGGTCGACCAGGTGCAGCCGCCGAAGACCCGCATCTTCAAAAGCCTGCGCCACTTCCAACGGATGCTCGTTATAAACCTTCTTTTGCGCGTAATCGCCTTGCGTC
>DASYSV010000293.1:0-3375 GCA_036010185.1 Puia sp. | reverse complement strand
GAACGTATTAGTACGCATGAGAGAACCTCGCCGGACTATGCTTGCCTACTGTAACCATTCAAAAACTGAAACCGGCCCTGGCCGGTTTTTTCCTGCCGTTTTCGTACTTTCGCTGCTCTTATGGATAAGCAGATCAAATCGGCTCTGATATCCGTCTTTTATAAGGACGGACTGGAACCCATCGTCAGAAAGCTTCATCAGTCGGGAGTGGTCATCTACTCTACCGGTGGCACCCAGCAGTTTGTAGAAGGCCTGGGCTTACCCTGTACTCCCGTGGAAAGCCTTACCTCCTACCCTTCCATTCTGGGAGGAAGGGTCAAGACCCTGCATCCGTCAGTATTTGGAGGTATCCTTGGAAGAAGGGACCAGCCCTCGGATGTGGAAGAAATGTCGCGTTATCAGATCCCCGAGATCGACCTCGTGATCGTCGATCTTTATCCTTTCGAAGAGACGGTAGCGGCAACCAAAGACGATAGATCCATCATCGAAAAAATAGATGTCGGTGGCCCCTCGATGATCCGCGGGGCAGCCAAAAACCATAAGGACGTGGCCGTCATTGCATCCAGAGTTCAATATGGCTGGTTGCTCAACCTGCTGAACGATCAAAACGGCTCGACCAGCATCGAACAACGGAGACTACTGGCCGCAAAAGCCTTCGAAGTTTGCGCACATTACGACGTCGCCATTGCCCGGTATTTTAGTCCCGGGGGCATGGATTATTTCCTCGAATCGGTCCCATCGCCCAAATCGCTGAGGTATGGCGAAAACCCGCATCAATCGGCGCGTTTTTTCGGCAAGATCGAAGACCTTTTTGACCAGATAAACGGTAAGGAACTTTCGTATAATAATCTCGTGGATGTGGATGCCGCGGTCCAGTTGATCCAGGAGTTTGCGGACGATAAAGCCCCCGCCGGGAACGCCGTTTTTGCCATTGTCAAGCATACCAATGTTTGCGGCATTGCAATTCGCCCTTCCCTGAAACAAGCCTGGGACAGTGCGCTGGCGGGGGACCCCGAAAGCGCCTTCGGCGGGGTGCTTTGCTGCAACCTGCCGGTGGATAAGGCGACTGCCAATGCCATCAACGAAATATTCTTCGAAGTACTGATCGCCCCGGCATATGATAAGGACGCGCTCGACATCCTACGGTCGAAAAAGAACCGCATCCTGCTGGTGCAAAAGGCAAGGATTACACCTATACGCCAATTCCGCAGTCTGCTGAACGGCGTTCTGCAGCAACAGCCGGATGAGGGCAATTTCACGGAATGGAAGGAGGTAGGAGGAAGACCTGCTGCCGACGGCGAAAAAGCAGACCTCGCTTTTGCAAATATTGTCTGCAAACACCTGAAGTCTAATGCCATAGCCCTAATCAAGGATCGCCAGCTGATCGGCAAGGGTTGCGGACAGACCAGCCGGATCGATTCGGTGCGACAGGCTATCGCGAAGGCCGCCCAGTTCAACTTCGATCTGCATGGGGCCGTGTTGGCGAGCGACGCATTCTTCCCGTTCAATGATTGTGTCCAGATCGCCCATTCCGCCGGCATCACCGCTTTTATCCAGCCGGGGGGCTCGATCCGGGATAAGGATTCGATCGAGTATTGCGTGGAGAAAGGGCTGGTGATGGTCATCACGGGGAGGAGACATTTCAGACATTAGCTGTTCCCGTACCAGAAGATCTCTTCTTTTAAAAACACTTCATACACTTCCCGCCAGCCGGCGAAGGCCGGGTCACTGCCCAGAAAGTTATTGTGCCAGATGGTGACCATTATGCCATTGACCGCCCGGATCTGACGATAGTAATGCATCAGCTCGCTCATCGCCTGCGGCGCGGTATATCGTTGTTCATAATAGGAGTTGGCATCCATGAAGCAGAAAGGAAAGATGCGCAGATCGGTCGTTTCCTCTTTTCCGAGATCATACCAATAATAAGAACACGCGACGGAAGCCCGAAATCCGTTGATGCTGCCATATCCCATGGAGAAATCCTGCCGGATGCCATATTTCAGCAATTGCCGATAGGTATCGGGAAGATGGAACCGTATGAAATGCTGACGGCTTCGGGTGATTGGATGTCCGGCAACCACTTCCAGCCATTCGATCTCTTCCCGCAGCGTCCGATCGTCATCGCCGCTGCGCCAGGAAGGATGGATACCGATGCGATAGCCGGATGCATGATACTGGATCAGCTCCCTCAGGGCGGGTGAAGAAGGAGATATGTTCCTGTCCACACCATAACGCCGGGAAGCGACAAGAAAGAAATAATAAGGCCGGAGACGGCAATAAAGGTGTAGCGAGTCGAGCCATTCATAGGCGTCGAAGGGATCACGGAGACGTCTTTGCAAAACCCGGGTCCGGTTCCAAAACGCCTGCCATTCTCCTTTTATGATCGACTTCATCGCACCGCCCAGGTTTCGCTGCCATCCTTTATGAAGGTACGACCAGGCCGAATCGATATCATAGGTCGGGATGAATTTGAAATCGGTATAGCGAAAGACGAGATCCGGGTATTTCCGGCCCAGCGCATCCCGGAGATCAAGCAACCAATAATTGACGAGGGGGATTTCGAGAAAGCCTTCCCGGCACGCAAGGGACTGAGTATGCGCAAAACGGCCAAACACGTCTTTCTCATGCGGAAGCCATTCTTCATAACGGCTCATCAGGTAAAATGAAGCTGCAAACAGATCGAAAGACAGGTCCCCGCCGGTGGGAAACAACGCCTTATGACCGTTGTATTCGAAACAGGTGATGGATTGAGGTTTGATCTCCGTCTCGAAGAGCAAGGCGGCCGGCCGGATCGTAAATGCATCGGGTATGGACTCCGTGGAATAGTTGATACGGGGTCCGGATGTCCTTTCGAATGCTGACCTATCACTCGTGATGTTGATGGGAACGTCGAAGAGCTGATCGCTGCAAAAACCGATGATCCAGCGCAGACGTGAAGTGATATCAGGACAATAAAGGGTCATCACTTCCGTTCGGCCTTCCAGCGCTGGTTAAATGTTTTGGGGGCAAATTCGAGTTCGGAACGATTCGCCGTCCAGGCCTTGAAGGATCTGTTGACCACCCAGTTCTTGAGTTTGGCACTTCCCATATTCATCAGGCTACGGCTAAGCGATGCCTTTCTCCAAAATTTCCACGCAAGCTTTTCCGACCATGTCGCGTATCCTTCCCTTACGGCCTGCGACCGGTTGTCCAGAAGCAGCTCGTGAAGATTGATCTTTACCGAACAAACCTCCGTGCAATTGCCGCAAAGCGAGGATGCGTAGCTCAGATGTTTCCATTCCCCCATATCTTTCAGATGCGGGGTGATCACCGATCCGATGGGTCCGCTATAGGTGGTCCCATAGCTGTGCCCGCCGATATTCTTATAGATGGGAC
>DASYSV010000278.1:0-8670 GCA_036010185.1 Puia sp. | reverse complement strand
ACCCCCGCTGCAAACACGAACGCCGCCCCAAACGCAGCATATCCGCTTGCCCTGCTCATCAGGATCAGACCGAGACAGGCGAATATCGAAGAGAAGATCAGCATACCGTTAGGATTCAGCCGGTGTACCACCGGCCCGGCGAAAGACCTTCCCACTGCCATGATCACATTGATAAAGGCCAATACCAACAATCCCGAAGCCCCTACACCGGTAAGCAACGCCTTGATCCATTGATCCGTGGCCAGCTCGGTTGCACCCGTCAGGAACATACACGCCAGCATGACCAGGAACAAAGGAGTCAGACAGGAGAGGAACATGGCTTTCGTACTGACACCCGTCGTCACCCGCTCGGTCTTCGGGAATTCCAACCCCCACATCATAATTCCATAAATGATAGCCGGAATGAACAAAATGAAGATCAATGAATGCCAGCCCATATGGAACCGCTCCATCATCAGGTAGAAAATGAGGCTTCCGAGCGTGATACCGCCCGGGAACCAAACGTGAAAACGGTTCAACATCTTTATTTTACTATTAGGATACAAGGTCACAACCAATGGATTACACGCAGCTTCTACCATTCCATTCCCGATGCCTATGCACAGCGTGCCGACGAATAACATGGTTGCGCTGCCAGCCAGCAGATAGATCACACAACCCGAAATATGTCCGATAAAAGCCAGTCCCATCAACCGCTTCATGCCCAGCACATCGCATAACGGACCACCGAAGATCATCGCGATCGTAAATCCATAAAATGCAGGGCTGAAGATCCAGCCGATCTGCTCATTTGTCAAATGTAATTCGCTACCCCATGCATCTACCACGGAAGCCCGAAGAGCGAAAGTCATAGCGGTGAAAATAAGCGCAATACGGCTGGCGAGAAATAGCTTGTTCGCTTGAATGGTCGTGCTCGAGGTCATGGCAAGTCGATTTTTTTGTTCGCGTCCTGCGCGCCGGAACGCCCGCGGCGCTCCCGCTCATCCTGCGCCGTGGCGCTTTAGATGTCATTTAGACGCAATGTAAACATAACTAATAATCTCTAATTTCAGCAAGAAATCCTAAAATTGCAGCGGGTCTCCGGCCCTTAAATTAACAGCATGAATAGAAAATTACGAATGGGAATGATAGGCGGTGGAAAAAACGCCTTCATTGGCGCCGTTCATCGCATCGCTGCCAATATGGACGGTCTTATCGAACTCGTTTGCGGTGCCTTCAGCAGCCATCCCGATAACGCCAGGGAGTCAGGCAAGGCACTTTTTCTGCCCGATGACCGCATCTATCTCTCCTACGAAGAAATGATGCAGAAAGAAAGCCGCCTTCCCGCGGACAAACGCATGGACTTTGTTGCCATCGTCACACCCAATCACCTGCATTTCTCTCCGGCCATGCTGGCACTCGAACACGGCTTTCATGTCGTCCTCGACAAACCCATGACCTTCTCGCTCGACGAAGCACTGCGCCTGCAAAAAAAGGTGAATGAAACCGGTCTCCTCTTCTGTCTCACACATACCTATTCCGGCTATCCCCTCGTCAAACAGGCCCGTCGCATGGTAAAGGACGGCGTCTTCGGCAATATCCGTAAAGTATATGTGGAATACCCCCAGGGATGGCTCAGCCGCCTATCCGAAAAAGACGGCAGCAAACAGGCCGAATGGCGCACCGATCCCAAAAGGTCGGGCAAGAGCGGCGCAATGGGAGATATCGGCACACACGCCGCTCATCTCGCCGAATATATCAGCGGTCTCCGGATCAAACAGCTCTGCGCCGATCTGAACATCATGGTCAAGGGCCGTGCACTCGATGACGACGGTAACGTCCTGCTCCGTTTTGACAACGGTGCCACCGGTGTCTTGTACGCCTCACAGGTCGCAGCCGGCGAAGAAAACGCCCTGAAGATACGCGTATACGGAGAGAACGGCGGCCTCGAATGGGCACAACAGGAACCCAATACCCTGCTCGTAAAATGGCTCGATCAGCCGACCCAGGTATACCGCGCCGGCATGCCCTGGCTGTCCTCCGACGCTAAATTCAATACACGCACACCGGCCGGCCACCCCGAAGGCTATCTCGAAGCCTTCGCTAATCTCTACCGCGATTTTGCACTAACCCTCTCGGCCCGCCTCGACGGCACGACCCCGCCTCCCGAAGCGACAGACTTTCCTTCCGTCGAAGAGGGCGTTCGTGGTATGGCGTTCATCGACAACCTCATCCGCAGCAATGACAGCAAGGAAAAGTGGACAACCTTCACCATCTAACACTAGCATTATGACAACCATAAAAGGACCCGCCGTCTTCCTCGCCCAATTCATGGGCGATCAACCTCCCTTCAATTCCCTCAAAGACATCTGCAAATGGGCTGCAGGCCTCGGCTTCATCGGCGTACAGCTCCCCTCCTGGGATCCCCGCGTCATCGATCTCCAAAAAGCAGCCGAAAGCAAGACTTACGCGGACGAGATCAAAGGCATCGTCAACGGCGCAGGTCTTCAGATCACCGAACTCTCCACCCACCTCCAGGGCCAGCTCGTAGCCGTACACCCGGCATACGACGCGCAGTTCGACGGCTTCGCACCCGCCGCCGTCCACAATAATCCGAAGGCCCGTACCGAATGGGCGGTACAACAACTCAAATACGCTGCAAAGGCCTCCCGCAATCTTGGCCTCGACGCCCATGCTACTTTTAGCGGCGCCCTGCTATGGCCGACAGTATATCCCTGGCCCCAGCGACCCGCAGGACTGGTAGACACCGGCTTTAAAGAACTCGCCGCCCGCTGGCTCCCCATTCTCAACGAATTCGATAAACAAGGCGTCGACGTCTGCTACGAGATCCATCCGGGGGAAGACCTCCACGACGGCATCACCTACGAAATGTTCCTGCAACATACCGGCAATCATCCCCGCGCCTGCCTGTTATACGATCCCTCGCATTTCGTCCTTCAATGCCTGGACTATCTCGAATATATCGACAACTACCACGAACGCATCCGGATGTTCCATGTGAAGGACGCGGAATTCAATCCCACCGGCAAACAAGGTGTTTACGGGGGCTATCAATCCTGGATCGATCGTGCGGGTCGGTTCCGCTCGCTCGGCGACGGACAGGTCGACTTCAAATCCATTTTTAGCAAACTGGCCGCATACGATTTTAAAGGCTGGGCCGTGCTCGAGTGGGAATGCTGTATCAAGAATTCCGAAGACGGTGCGAAAGAAGGCGCTATCTTCATCAGGGATCATATCATCCGCGTCACCGAAAAAGCATTCGACGACTTCGCGGGCACCGGCAACGATGAAAAATTTAACAGGACGGTCCTCGGCTTAAAATAACCAGAAATACCTAACTTGGCCCGTCACCATTCCAACTAAAAATTTGAATATGAAGTTTAGCAAAAATCTCGTCGTCATCGTCTCCTTCACCCTCCTCTTTGCCGCATGCGGCAGCGGCGGCGACAAGACGGCCGCCAGCTCCAAAGACAGCGCAACTTCCACTGCCCCCGGGTCCGGTGCAGCGACAAGCAGTAACCCCGCCGATGACAAAGCCATTGGCCTCATCGCCGGCAGCGATTGTACCACCTGCCACCGCCTCCACCAGGCAGACGGCGGCGCAACCATCGGTCCGGCTTATGACCAGGTAGCGGCCAAATACAATCCCGCGCCCGACAGCACGGTCGACCGTATCATCAATAAGATCATCTCCGGCGGCAGCGGCGTATGGGGCACAGTACCCATGACCCCGCACCCGACGCTCACGAAAGACGATGCCAAAACAATAGTCGCCTACATCCTGACATTAAAAAAACAATAACCTTCCGATGAGAACCCTGCTCCTCATGCTCGCGGCGACGCTGCCTGCCCTGCTGTCAGCACAAACGCCTAACTCCCTGACAATGGCCGAAAAAAAGGACGGATGGACGCTTCTTTTCAACGGCACCTCCACCACCGGCTGGCATACCTATGGCCAACCCTCTGCCGGTAATCGATGGATCGTGCAGGACGGCGCTTTCACGCCCAATCCCTCCGCGCCCGGACATGGCGATCTGCTCACGGATGGCGTCTACGGTGACTTCGATCTGAAGCTGGAATGGAAGATCTCCCCCAATGGCAATAGCGGAGTCCTGTTCCTCGTCCACGAGGATACAACCAAATACAAGGAAACCTATTTCACGGGACCCGAGATGCAGGTCCTGGACAATAACGGCAACCCCGACGCCAAAAACCACGCACATCGCGCCGGTGATCTCTATGACCTTATCCCCTGCTCGCGGGAGACCGTCAAACCCGTCGGCGAGTGGAATCAGGTGGAGATCTATTCCAGGGGAGGCCAGTTGAAACTATTCCTCAATGGTGTCAATGTGGTCAGCACCACAATGTGGGATGACCACTGGCGCGATATGATCGCACACAGCAAGTTCAAACGCTGGCCGGATTTCGGCACCTTCCACACCGGCAGAATAGCCCTGCAGTATCACGATTTTCCCGTCTGGTTCAGAAATATTAAAATAAAGAAATTATGAAGCACCCGCTTCTCGCCCTCGCCGTTCTGCTGACACTCTCGAGCGCCACGCCGATCCATCGCGCGCCCCGCACCTCCGCCCATCCCTGGCCCGAGATCATTTCGAAACCCAAAGTCCTCGTCTTCTGTAAGACCAACGGCTACCACCACGCCAGCATCACCACAGGCATAGCAGCAATCCGCCAGCTAGGCGAAGCCAACGGCTTTGCTGTCGACACTACGGCCGATTCCACCTGGTTCCGTAAAAAGATCCTGAGAAAATACGCCGCCCTCATTTTCCTCAGCCCAACAGGCAAGGTCTTCGGGCCCGCTGAAGAACAAGCCCTGCAGGACTATATCCACCATGGCGGCGGTTTCGTAGGCATCCATGCCGCCACCGACTGCGAATATAACTGGCAGTGGTACGGCGATCTCGTCGGCGGCTATTTCAAATCGCATCCCCACCAACAGGAAGCCCGGTTCTTCGTTGTGGATTCCACGAATCCGGCCATGAAAGGTTTCCCCAATCCCTGGATGCATTTCGATGAACTGTATAATTTCAAATATCTCAACCCCGGCATCCACGTGCTGCTGAAGATCGACGAGTCCTCCTATTCCGGCGGGGCCAACGGTGAGAACCACCCCTTCTCCTGGTACCACGATTTCGAAGGAGGCCGTTCCTTCTATACCGCCCTGGGACACACCGATGCCACCTGGTCCGATCCCCTGTTCCTGCATCACCTGCTGGCGGGCATCCAATACGCAATGGGTACACATCCGTAGAAAATTTTACCCACCTTCAACATTCCTGTCCGGAACCTGAAGAAAGTCTGGTTTTCGATATTTCGGTCTGCCATTGCCGTAGGATGGCGCTATGCATGCCTTGTAATGGTCCTCCGGTCTAAGTGGTCCATCTTTTGTTTTGCTTATCATTGCCCCCATCCGTCTACAATGAAAAAGCGATACATCCTTATTTTTCTGCTAGTGTCTGCAAAGGCTCTTTTGGCCCAAAATCCGGCAACCGACACCATCGTTCCGTCAAAAGGCGATATCCAGGGACAACTGAAGGCGATCAGGGCACGAAAGGTTGCCTGGTTTAAGGATTCGGCAGGCATCGAACCCCGAAAAATTCAAGGCCTCGACTATACCAGATACAGCAGGTACGGAGACCTTTTGAACGACGATCCGGAATATAACAAAAAGAGTCCGTTGTGGAGACCCGCCGTGCAGGTCGTCATCGAAAACACCCTTCTGAATATCATGGACCGGACCGTGATGCATCTCGAATTTGCAAAAACGGATGCCCATTCCTGGAGCCGCAACCTCAAAGCGGGCTTTCCCTGGACTAACGGATGGGAATGGGATCAGGACAGGTTCGGCAACAATTTCTTATCGCATCCGATGATGGGCAGCTTTTACTATAGTGCAGCCCGCACCAACGGATACAATTTCTGGGCATCCGTGCCGATCGTTTTTGCCGGCAGCTATATGTGGAAGATCTTCGGAGAGAACGGGACACCCGAACGGGAAGATCTGATCAACACGACTGTGGACGGAGTGCTCCTGGGAGAGGTAACCTATCGCCTGAGCTCCAATATCCTCGACGATCGGGCCACGGGGGCGGAACGGGTTTTCCGCGAGATCCTGGCAGGGCTCGTCAATCCTGTAAGGGAAGTTAACCGCCTATGGGACGGGAGTTATAAAAGACGCGTCAATAAAGAGATCTATCAGAAAGAGCCGGTAAATATCGCCCTTTTCCTCGGCGCCCACTCCATCAACAACGAAACGAATGCCCTGCTCTCCGGACACACCGACGAGATGGTGAATATCCAGCTCAATTACGGCAACCCGTTCGAACGCCGTTCGATAAAACCTTTCGATTACTTCAAATTCAGAGCCGAGATGAATTTCGGCGTGGGGAGAAAAATAGTGGATAATATCACGGGGTACGGCGCCCTGCTCGGAAGAACTTACCAATTCGGCGGGTTGAACATGCTCGTAGGTGGATTTCAGCACTACGACTATTATGATGCAAAGGCATTCGAACTGTCGACCATCGCCTTTGGGCCGGGCGTGCTCAGCAGACTGCGTTTGAGTAAGTCCTCCAATCTCGATCTCAATCTTCACCTGGCATTTGTACCCTTTGCGGGAAGCAGCGTCGGCCCGGTTACAGACACTTCCTTTTACAGGGATTACCGCTTTGCCAACGGGTGGGAAGCGAAAGTGGAAGCCGCCGTCAATATCAGTAAATATGCGACCCTAAGCCTTTGGTATTACTATTATTTCATCCACGCATTCGATAATACCGGCAAGGATGAATCCCCCGAAAATTCTCTTGGCAATAATTATATCGACGTTCTGAAACCGCGCATCGCAGTCCATGTATACAAAACATTGAGCGTTGGGCTGGAACAAAACATCTATTGGAACAACCATAGGCAGCCCCCCTATACTCCCTTGCGCTACACGCAGACGGAACAACGGATATTCTTGATGTTCAACTGGCAGGATCAACAACGGCGGGGTCGTTATTATCTGTAGCTTACCCCCAACGCCATGACCGAGGCGCCCGCCGCCCTCCCTCCTCCTTATCGGAAAGTGTAAACAATCCCCGGCACCATCGTACCATTGTAAAAGTCCAGGCTAAAACTGAGCGAATTCTTCTTTTTTGCCTTTTCGAGCTGCAGCTTGGAATAGCGGTGATAGTTGTTGACGACCTGCCTCCCGGTGATGAAGCCGAGCCCGGCGCCGACCAGGACATCGGAGATCCAATGCGCGTTCTGGACGATCCTGCTGATCCCGATCGCAGTAGCCGCCGAGTAAGAAATGATCGGCACAAACCAGATGTTCTTGTATTCCATAGCAAACACCGTTGCCGCGGCAAAGGCCACGGTCGTATGACCCGAAGGAAAAGATGAATACGAATAGTGGTCCGGCTTCATAAAGTGATAAAAAGGACCGTGGAATGCATGGCTGTTCTGACCCGTCTCGGCATCATAATACGACGGACGCTGTCGGCTGGTCAGGTATTTGAACACCGTCTCGATCAACGCCCCCGTGACATAGGCCTGCGTTGCGAGAAGCGTGGTCGTCTTTTCCTTGTCCTTCTTGAAGATAATGCCATATGCCCCAAGCGCCGCCAGAGTATACGTCTCATACCAGCCCCCGAAATTGGTGACATAAAGACTGGCCGATACCACCGACTTGTTCGTTCGGATCTGCTCGACCGTGTACTTGTTGACCGGTTTGTCAAGAAGGAATACCGCCCCCGTAGTCAAACCCGCGAACGCCCCTATCTGAAGCCAGTTTTTTGGGGTAGCCCTGAAAGGGGAAGTCCACTGCTGTTTAATGTCATCCAACGTCAATAAGACATAGATACGCGGCGTAAACCGCGTATTCTCATTATAATATGAGGGGGCTACCTGATTCTTCTGTTTCCCGCCGGAACTATCCGGATTTTTAGCCAGGCTGTCCAGTTTCTTGGTCAAAGTATCCTTTTGCTGGGACGATGCCAAAAAGGGTATCAGCAAGAATAACAATACTATAAGTCTGCAGGGGGAGTACATAAATAGTACTCCTTCATTTTGCGTGCCAAAAAGACCATGGAGAACCTCTAAACCTTCGGCAGCGCATATCCATTATGGTATTCCTTCATCAAATACTGCGCATTCACCGCCTCATCCTTAAAGCGTCCCGCTCCGGCGTCCCACTCCAACCGCTTCCCGCTGCGGAAGCTGATGTTGCCCATCTGCGCCACCGTAGCCACATGCGAGCCGGCCTCGATCGAACAATGAAGGTCTTCCATTTTTCGCGACCGCACCACGCCTACGAAATTGGCCATATGATTTGCCAACCCGTCATCCGACACTTTCACAAACGGCTTAGCCACCTTTGTCTTACTACCCTTCTCTTCGATTACCTCCCATCCCCCGCGGCTGAGCACCAGCGTCCCATTGTTGCCGATATACGCTATCCCATGATCACGCCCATAACTCCCGTTGTCGATTCCCATCGCATGATCCCAAACCAGGTTGAAACCATCGAATTCATACAGGGTAGTCAGCGTATCCGGCGTCTCTTCATACAGATAAGGATATGCAAAATCTCCACCCAATGCGGCTATGGTCTTAGGGACGCCCGCCTTCATGCCCAGCAATCCATAATCCAGCAGATGGACACCC
>DASYSV010000253.1:0-15076 GCA_036010185.1 Puia sp. | reverse complement strand
CATCGCGCGTAATCCGCAATTCTATTCCTATCCGGCGATGGCCGTGGATTCGGTGGGTCGTGCCAGGGAGCGTATCGATTCGGAGGGGTTAGACATCGTTGAACATCTGTTGTTGCGACCGGAGCGCAGCCATAAGGAAATACCGGTGTGCGATGAGTTGGGGCCGTGTTCATCGATCCTACCCTTCAAACCCGGATCAGACCCCTATTCCTTTATATTGACCATCGTCCTTCCCGCCTGGCCGGCGAGGTTCCGCAAAACCGAGAACCGCGTTTTGCTGGAAAGCATCCTTCAGCGTGAGATGCCTGCGCATATCCTGGCCCGTATCCTCTGGCTAACCCCGAAGGACATGTGCCGGTTCGAACATCTGTATGCCGGATGGATCGATGGTCTAGCCCGTGAGGCCACCGACAGAGAAGCTTGCGGAGGTTTCAGAACCGACGAATTTTTCCATTTGCTCTTCCATCATTCCATGGCATGTCCCGGCGATTGCCGGGAGTGCGATGAAGGGCCGCAGGAAACCGAGTCGTCCGGCGAAGGAGAGTGGTTGAGCCAGACAAATCGATTGTATTGCTGGAAAGACCGCGAGTGTGCGGAGAAATGGGAACCTGAGCAGCCGCAGCTGCCGGATGAAGAGCCGCGTCCGGCCGGGGAGATCATAGAGGTGATCGTGGAAGTAGAGCCGGAGCGCGAAATGCCTCCGCCCGAGCGGGAAATGCCTCCGCCCGAGCGCGAAGGCCCCAAACGCGAAGCGCGTCCTTCCGACGCACGCATGATGCGCAAGCTGCAGTCCGCCCGTCGTACACGGTATGAACAAAAGATCGCGGATTGGGAGGCATTTTACGGGGAAGAAAAGCCCGCCGGGAATGTCCGCGCCTTCCTGCTGGACCCGCTTCCGTCCACCCGGCGGCTGGAGGAAATATTAAAGGAAATTTTGAAAAAAACCGGAAAACGCAGCGCCAAAACTGCCCGCCAGCAGGAGCTGGCCGCCATCATTCTTTCCATCTATCTCGACCGGATCATCATGGAGGCCAACGAAGAAGCGCGTTGGGAGCACCTGCGGACCACCATCCAAAAATCCGGCATCCGGATAGAGGACCCGGCGCAGTTCTACCACGGGTGGAATCCCGACGAAATGCGGCAGCTGGCGCCCGATCTCCAGGAAGAAATGCTACAATCGCTAATACGCGAGGCCGCGCAAAATCCGAAGCCATGAACCACCATATCCAAAAACAGCAGTTCATCCTGACCGTTCGACAGGGCATAGACGCCTTCGCCGCTCAGCATGCCGCGAGCCGTTGGCTACGGCAGGGACTGTTGCCAGTCCTGGAGAAGATATTCGACGAGCTGTCGGGGGAGGATGAGGTCATTCGTCTGGATCATTGTATCATCGACCTGGGTGTCATCCCGGAATCCGTCCTGCAAAGCGGGGTCGTAGACGAGGTCATGTACCGGCAGCTGAAACAGGAGTTCAAAATGGCGATTGAAAAAGAATTGTCGCTGAGACCCGGCGCGATCACCCGCGCCGCCGAAGGCGTCATGCAGCGCTGGTGGTATTATATGGAGCACGGCCGGCTTCCCTGGAATGCGGACAGTCTCGGAGAGGAGGATTACCGGAGGGTGCTGGAGTTGTTCTCTGTCGATTTTGTACAGATAACCCGACTCCGAAACGCATTGGTGGAGGGTTCGACCTTCCTGACGCGGGTGGTCGCGCAACACAACGGACGTTTTTTGGAAAACCTCGTGACCGTGCTGGTCTCATCGCGACAGGAAGGACTGGCCGAATCGGTCATCCGGGCGACCGAAGCGCATCGAATACTGGAAGGGGTATACCGGCTACGTGCAGCCGCAGTTGGGGGAAAACACACAGTAGCCGCGGCATTCGAAACGTCGCAGCACCGGGATGTCCCGGAGAGCCTCAGGCGGTGGGCCAGCCAAATGACAACCTTCCGGCAGGCGCCGGTCTATGAACAAAAAGCGATCATTTGGCGACGGCTGTTGGTTTTTGCGGTGCAGCACCGGGATAGATTTGTCCGGGCGGGCGGTGTGCAGGTCCTGCTGCAGGATATACCAGAAGATCTGATGGAAATCCTGGTTGCCGCCCCCGAATTCCGGGGCGGCGACGGCTCTTTCCTGCAGGCGATGGGGCGCGCGGCAGAAAGGCGCCGCGAAAAGCTCGATGCGGATCTTCGTCCCGCAGGCGAAGCACCAGGATCCCCGGCGGATGAAAAGCACGGACCATCCATTTACTCCGCGGATGAAGCCGTCTCCGCCAAACAAACTCCTGCGGGTGAGACGTCTGCGCCCGAAAACAAGTATGGCGATCACGGCCAGGAAGAAGGTCCGGCCGAACCGCGGCCCGGTGAAAAGTCTTCACAGCAAGGCGACCACGTCCCTGCCCAGGCAGCAAAACGCCCGATGTCCGACGAGGACCAGTTCCGACGTGAACAGGTCACCGAAGAAGGCATCTATCTTTCGAATGCCGGCCTGATCCTTCTGCACCCTTTTCTCAGCACGTTGTTCAATCGTCTCCATTTCTGGGACGGGGGTGGCTTTACCAGTCTCGAAGCACGTCAGAAAGCCATCTTCCTTCTGCACTTCCTCGCCACCGATGAGCGGACCGCGCCTGAATACTCCCTCGTCTTCCCGAAAATGCTATGCGGTTACACCCTGGAAATGCCGTTGCCGGCGGAGATGACGCTGAGCGACGAGGAATGCGCCGAAGCCCTTCTGCTGCTGGAAAATGTAGTCCTGCGTTGGGAAAAGCTGGGTAGCACCTCACCGCAGGGATTACGCGAGGGTTTTCTGCAACGCCGCGGCAAGCTGTTCGATAAGGGCGGGCGGCTGGCGCTGTTGATGGAGTCTTCGGCCGTCGATGTCCTGCTGGATTACCTGCCATGGAATATGAGCCTCGTGAAACTACCGTGGCTAAAAGATATTTTATATGTAGAGTGGAGATAACGATGAGAATGCACAAACCCAAAGAGCCAGCCCTTCAGGCTAAAGAGAAACCTCCTTTCTTCGGAGGACAGGGCTTTTTTTCGGCAGCACCGGCACCGATGATCCAGCGCGACATCGGGCAGTCGATACCGGTTGCCTCCGGAGTATTCGACATAGATATGCGTTCCCAGGAAGGAGCTAAGGCCTCGCCACCCACGTCGCGTGCCGGCGAAGACGGTTCCATCGCGTTCGATCCGGCCGTGTCATCTCCATATTCAAATGAGATCCGATTGATCCAGGTGATCCGCGACAGGGATACTGCCGGAAACGATGTCAATATTAGTTCCATGCCGCCCGGTCGGGGAGAATCCCTGCGGACAACGGCGGGTCTCGGCTCGGACGTGGAGGCCGGATTTTCTACGGATGTCCTCCACCAGGACTTTGACAATGCGGGAAACCCTACGACAGTTACTCCTCAAGGCGCTCAAAAGGGGCTGGCGTATGAAGGAGGAACGCCCATTTATGGCTTTAAGCGATCCAACGATCCCAGAGATATCAAATCCGCCAGAATAGAAGATACACCTTATTCTACGGGTGACTGGGATTTCGATTTTGAAACAGTAGCAAAAGGCGAGGATACGGGTGTCATATACGGCAGTCTTCACTGGTCTTTCGGTACCAGGCACGGACGCGTGGTAAATGAAAAGGTGGATGCGGAGGATGCCCAGTCCGCCACCTTCGATGCAGCCGTGGAGAAACACCGCGATTTTTATGTACACGAACCGGTCGTATTCTATTTCGACTATAAAAAAGACGAGCTCAGCACGACGGAGGCGGCCAAGATCGATGAGTTCCTGGATTATCTGCATCGGTTCCCGGATGTTCGTCTGTCTCTGGACGCCTACGCCGATAATAAGGGGGACGCGCTTTTCAATTTGCACCTCTCCGAAAAACGAGGAGACAACGTCATCAAGGCATTGATCGCGAAAAAAGTCGACCCGGCAAGGATCTCTAAAGCTGTTTCGTCCTGGGGCAGCACGGAGGAATTTACCAGCGGTGATCTTGCGCCTAATCCAGGCCGAAGCCAGAACCTTGAAGCCAACAGAAGGGGCAATCGCAGGGTCGTGTTGACCTTTTCGCATACTCAATCGTTACCGGCGCCCTGATTACCCGTATCCTGACGCAACAATAAAAAATACCTTGTTTGAAAACGGCAGTTTCAAAAATACCGGCCTCTTCCGCCAAAACGGTCTCCCCCTTCTTTAGTAAAGAAAGGGGGCAAGGCTTCTTTTCACCTTCGGGACATCAGCGCGGCCGAAAGGGCAACGCCGGCGGGGCTTTTTTCTCCCAGGCGGGTCCGGTCCAGACCAAGCTGACCGTCGGCCAGCCGGGAGATGTGTACGAGCGGGAGGCGGACCAGGTAGCCGACAAGGTCGTTCAGCGGATGAGCCGCCCCATCTTTGAATCCAAAGCGGAGAGGAAAGAAGAAGGGATACAACGTAAATGCGCGGCCTGCGAAAAAGAAGAGAAATTACAGAAAAAAGAAAACGCGGGCGCCAATCAGACGGCCAGCCCTCATACCGAGCAACAGTTGCACGCCAGCCATGGCGGGGGTTCGGCATTGTCGTCTGCCGACCGGGCCCCCATGGAACAGACCATGGGCGCAGATTTTTCCGGCGTACGCATACATACCGGTTCCCAGGCACAACAAATGAATGAGCAGCTGAATGCGCAGGCCTTCACTCACAAGAATGACATTTATTTCGGCAAAGGGAAATTCGATACCGGCAGCAAGGCCGGACAACGCCTGCTGGCACATGAGCTGACGCATGTCGTACAGCAGGGCGGCGCCGCTGTAAAAACGGCTCCGGCCGTCCCGGACCAGGACATTGGCGGACAAAATTTGCCGGGGACAAACGTCCAACCCGAGTCCACGCAGGCGGCCCCAAATGCCGCGGGTGGGGCGGCGTCTGCGATACCGCAAACAGCAACTGCAAAAACGGCAGCCGGCACACCGTCTGCCGCGCAGGGTAAGGCAACTGCGGGCGGACCGGCGACTCAGACAGCAACGAGTGGACCAGCAACTCAGGCCGCCCCCAATGGACCGGTCACCGGGCAAGAGCCAAAAACCGGCGACCTCCCATCAGAGCAGATGGGGAGACTGACGCATGCGCATAACAGTGTGTACAAGATTGCCGCGGTCCGGCAAGCGGCCCACCTGGAACAGGACGTAGTGCTGAGCCGCGCGCTCATCGACCAGATCGCCGTGGCGCGGACGAAGGAGATCAGACAATGGTTCGACGGAAGAAGAATGGAGATCAACCAGTTCTTTATAGGAACCGGACAGGACGTCCTGAACACCATCCAGCAAAAACAGATCCAGTTCATGCAGATGAGCTTCAATGCCATGAACAGGGTCCAGGCCTTCGTCACGGATGCGGAACAAGGCACCATCAAGCTCGGAGACCTGTTCCGCGATCAATTGTCCGCTTTCATCGATGGGATCAGCAACGGTGTCAGGGATTCCATCAATGATATCGCCGGAACGATCACCGGGCTCATCTCCTCCGTACACCTTCCCGATCTTCCGGGCGTCGGAATGGTACGGGATATGATCGTTAGCATCCTGAACCAGGCGGCATCTGCCGCCAGGGGAGTGATCTCCCTCGTCACTAGTGCCCTGCAAGGTGCATTGACCAAGGCGTCGCAAATGATAACCGATGTGATCCGGACGGCGGGTCAACTCATCCGGCAATTGGTGAATAAGATCTTCGAAGTCATCCTGGGCATTCAACAAACCCTGTTCATGGCTGTGCAGCGCGTTGGGAACATGATCCTTTCGCAAATGAACAGCTTTCTCCAGGGCACTCTCTGGCCGATCCTTCAGGAGGGTGAAGACTTTTTGGTCGAACAGGTCGAGGAGGCACGTTTGATAAGACTGATGCAGCTGGATGACAACGAGGCGCAGGTGTTGAAAGCCATGGCAGACGTGATCGATCCGAAAACCAAACCACAGAAGAAAGGCGCGGCGACGACAAGCCGTGAACAGCGCCTGCTCTACTTCACCCAGGTAGAACAGGTTGGCGTCCGGCGCAATGCCGAGATCGTTGCAAATTTTGTGGCGGAGACCAGCTCATTCTTCATGATCGCGATCCACCAGATCCTCGCCTTTAGCGAGTTTGTCTATCATGCGTGGCAGACTGCTCTCCGTCAATTCGATGAGAACATCAGTTCGATGGTAAACAGCGCGATCCAAAAAGTGGGGGACTTCATATCCGGCGAGATCGACAAGATCAAGACATTGTTCAGCAAGGCCGTGGACAATGCATTGGAGCTCGTGTCCAAGTTTATCTTGCTGGTGGGGAAAGTAAAAGATGCGATCGTCAAAATACTAACCTCCTCAGTGAGCGCCATCGGCTCCTACATCGGCCGGCTGGTGGTCCAGTTTGTCTCCGGAGGCGGGACCGGGGCCGACGTCGCTGCGGCATTCACGGGGGGCGGAGGCAGTGCATTGGCGAATTTACCCGCACCGCAAACGACCCCGGAGTGGGAAGAATTGATCACGGAGCTGGAGGAGCTGGAGCCGCTGTTCGATCAGACCTTAAAATTGGCGGGAGAAGAGCTCGCGGTGGTGGAAGAAGCCACCCTTGTCGCCGAGGAGGCGGAGACCGCGGCAGAGGTCGTGGTCGATGGATGGGAAGTGGTTTTGATCATTCTGATCATTGTCCTCATTCTTGTGATCATTGCGCTGGTGGTCTATCTCCTGTATCTATTGATCGAAGAGCTGCTCAAGCCGGTGCCCACACCCGAACCTATACCCATACCGGAGCCCGAACCCGCGCCCGAGCCAGATCCGGACGATCCGGATGAAAACGATTGCAACGACGACGAGTTCCCCGATCCGACGGCTCCTACCGGTATGACGCCGGCAGACCCCATAGACATCATTTGGTTCAAACCGCTGAATCAATATGAGAACCCCATCGTTCTAAAGGGAACGACTTTCACTATGACGTCTCGTAAGCCGCTGCCGCCGCCTCATCAGACCGATACCATCGGTGTGCTGGGTCCATTCCTGCCGGCACATCACAAGGCACTGCAAATAGACAAGAACAACAAACGCAGGACGCAACAAAGGAGATTCAAAAGGGTATTGGCCAGTCTTGGATTCAGCTGGAAGAACTCGGCTGGAGACAACCTATCGCCCGATCATGTCCAGGACCTCTTTTGGGAGGGTCCGGATGATTTTGCCAACCTCTGGCCTTTGGAATCGGCCTATAATGAGCGGGCCGGCTCCATCCAGAACAATGCGCAACCGATCTATTTCCGCCCCGACCCGGCCAGACCCTGTGCGATCGAGATCCCTATCGGGACGGCGATAAAAAGATTCCCCAATATGGTGATCCGTCACTATACGATCGATGATATCCGACCCTTGCCCTGAAGAAAGCACGAGCGCTAAAGAACAGAACATGAAAACGATGGAATCACATAGGTCTACTTCCGCGGCTAATAAGTCGGGCCCCTTCTTTCAAAAGAGCAGGGGGAACGGTTTTTTTCAGCCTTCGCGGTCAGGAGGATTCTTCTCCGGCGGCGCGGCGGGATCCGGCGGTATGGCACCCTCCGGCATCGTACAGACCAAGCTGACCATCGGACAACCACATGACGTCTATGAAAAAGAAGCCGATTCGGTAGCCGACAAAGTCGTCCAACGGCTGAGCCGGGGCGGTGAAAGTCATGAACCGGCGCCGGCCCCTGCGCCTGCGGTGACACCCTTTATGCCCGCCGGAGCCAATGCGGCCCCGATACAGGAATGTGCCGCTTGCGATAAGGAAGACAAGCTGGATAGAAAGGAAGAAGAGACAGGCGGGGAGGAGAAAGGAAAGATCCGCAAGAAACCGATCTTCCAAAGTAATGAAGACCCTCCCGAAGACGACCACCCCATCCAACGCAAGTGCAAACACTGCGAAGAAGAAGAGAAGAAGGTTCAGCGCAAGTGCAAACACTGCGAAGAAGAAGAGAAGCACCTGCAAAAAAAAGGCGCCGATGGCGCGGCGGCGAGTCCCTCCATCGAAAGCAGTCTCAGCAGCCACCGTGGCGGAGGAAGCCCGATGAGTCACGATACCAACAGCTCGATGAGCCAGGCCTTCGGCGCCGACTTCAGCGGTGTCCGGATACACACCGATAGCTCGGCCGCCGCCATGAACAATGAGCTCAACGCGCATGCCTTCACTCACGGCAGCGACATCTATTTCAATTCGGGAAAATACGACGACCGGAGCAAGGAAGGCAAGAAGCTGCTGGCACATGAGCTGACGCATGTCGTCCAACAGAACGGAGATACCCTTCGCCGCAATCTCTGGGACGATTTCAAATCGGATGTATCCGCCGGCGTGGATGCGGCGGGTCAGGGACTGTCCGATGCAGGACATGCCATTGCCGGGGCTGCGGAAGACACCGGTGAAGCCTTGTATCACACGGGGCAGGCGGTGGTCGAAGGTGCAAAAGATACGGGTCAGGCCTTATATAACGCCGGAAGCGGAGCCGTACAGCAAATAGCCAGCGCGGGTTCGCAAGCGATGGACTGGCTTCAGAGCGAAGCCGGGCAGGCCGCATCCGCATTGGCCGATTTCTTCGGCGTCGATATACATATCACCGCCACCGGCGGTCTCGAGATCATTCTGCCCCGGACCTGCCCGATCAACGCCATTACCGACAGATCTGTCCTCGATCCCTGGGAAAAAGGATTCCTGGTGCCCATCGTCAATTTCGAGATACTGCCCGGTCTTTTCATCACGGGAAGCATAGGATTGAAAGGCAGCCTGACGCCGGAGATACAGACGCAGCTTGGTCCCTTCTGTCTGGAAGGCGCAAGGATCCTCATCGATCCGTTGTCCAACCATTACAGCGTCAGCGGAGCGATCAGCATGGCTGCAGCGGCTTCGCTCGGTGCTGAAATCAGAGGAGGCGTACAGGGCGAGCTTCGCCTCAACGGAGTGGTGTTTGTCGGAGCAATCCCCATCCCCGTAGATTTTCCGTTGATAGAAGCTGAAGGCGGTCTTGCCGGTCTGGTACGTGGCATCGGAGTGGGACGCCTGACCCTTGGCGGCAGCCTCGACTATAGCGGCGGCACGATCACAGCCGGCGGGTTTGGCAGACTCGAGCTGGGTCTCGGCGCCGATCTTTTCGCCGGCGCCTATGCGCAGTTGAAGCTGCTGGATAAATACCTGTGCAGGATCTATTGGCAGCCATATGAATGGCATGGCGGCATCGCCTATTCCTTCGATCTCTCGGGTGGAGTGCACGTGGGCACGGGCGCCCTGCCGGGCGTCGGCGGCTGTCATGTCATCAAGCCGAAGATGGACGAGATCCCCTTCGACCAGCTACCGCTGGCGATCTCGCGCGAAGGCTTTTCCGACGATTGCCCGCTGCTCGACATGCTATGCGAGTACCTTCGGGATAAGAAGCTGCTGCCTTCACAGAACGGCGGAGTATGGGACCCGACGGGTACCGGGCATGGAGGCAAATACGGACCGGGGCCGCGACTGGCCGGGCCGCTGAACGTATACCAGCGCGATCCCAAAATCGTCAGTGGAGCCTCGTGCAGGGGCGCGTGCGGCGTGAATTGCGATACCTGCGAGGTTTATCCGAGCTACACCTTTACCGACCCGGTCACCGGCGAAGTCTGGCTGTATACGAATTTCCAGGATTGCGACACCAACGGCGGTTGCCGCGAGCATGACGCGGCTTTCGACTGGGCAGCAGCGGAAAAGGGGGAGACTGGAAAAGGGGCCATGTTCATGCCCTGGCATATGGCAGCCACGATCGAATGTACCTGTAACAATCTCGCAGGTAACTGCATCGCCTGGGCATTCGGTCTTCCGCCATTCGATGGCAAGCTCTATTTCGCGGATAAAGCCGAGCCGTTGAGCGGGGTCCTCGCCCAGAACGAATGCAGGGACGCCAATCCGGATTTTACCGATTGCACGGAAGACGGTTCCGACAGGGATAGGGTATTGTCGGAATGGGCGGCAAAGAATGGATATAAAGACGTCCGCGATTGTAAAAAATTCGACAAGTTCCCGCCTTACAAGAGTGGCGCCCCGCGGGAAGTCTGTGGTGAAGACGTTCCGGGTGAGACCTGGCATTGCACCGCAACGGAAATAGCAACGGGGAAAAGCGTCACCATCAGCATCTTCGGATGTTTCTGTTGCAATGACGATACCGGCTGGTCGGGCATCGACTGGCGCTCGCCCCATGTTTCGATCCGGTTGACGGGGACCGCCGCGTTCAGCAGGGACGTGCCGATGATCGAAACAAAGACGTTCAACGACGTTCAGCGCCTGATGCGGAGCAAGCGGTATGCCGACGCGCTGGATGTGCTGATGAAAGACCTCGAACGGAATAAGCATGTCGACCCCGCCAAATTCACGATCAGATTCGTGAATCGGACCGATAAGGGTGAAGGGTTGACGAACACGAAATTCCACAAAAATCCGGCAACGGGGAAAATGGATCCCAGCGGTCCTTCCCGTGTGACCATCTATACGCCGGCATTCGGAAGCATCCAGGAGCTCGTGTCCACCGTGATGCACGAGTACCAGCATGTCCTCCAGGACCAGGTGCCCGGTCAGGACCCCGCCAAATTCATCGACGAGGCGCACGGAGGTCATGCCGGAGAGGAACTGGAGGTTGCCGAAACGGAAGCGTATCTGTGGGAGATAGAGAACTCCGATCAAACGGGTCTCGCAAGCAGGGACCGTGACATGCTCGACATAGCCCGCCGTCTTACGGATCACTATGATGGCATCGGCGGCTTCAGCCGGGCCCGTCAAAAAATTTATGAGGTCCGGTACAATAAGGCACAGCAATTCGTAAAGGACCTCGTGGCGCCGCCGCCCCCGATGCCCGGCTACTCCCATGTCTACCATCACGGCACCAACTATGACGACGTCGAAAAGCTCCGCACTGTAGACATCAAAGGCGTCTCGCCTGTGGATTTCGGCGGCGCATTCTATACCCATACCAAAGGCAACTGGCGCCTGGCCCGCGATTGGTCGATCCGCGGGTCGCTGGGTCAACGCGGCTGGGGAGTCATCACCTTCCCCATACCGGACTCCTTCTGGACAGCATATATCCACAGTGAGCTCTATTTCAGGAACACCAGGAGCAAACCTGCCAATATGCCGATCAATCCCGATACCGGAAAACCATTCAAAGACTGGAAGGATTTCGTCGAGTATAACAAACGCGAGAACCGGAAAGGGAACCTGCCGGACTGGGGAGCTCGCGCGGGGTTCGACGTCATCGAAGGCCCGCTGTGGGGAAGCCTCGCCAAAAAGCCGAACATCCACCAGGTCGCCTTCACGAGCAAAGGCGTCGACGTATTGAACGATCCGGCCGTCAAGAAGCTGCGCTTCCTGCGGAAGTGGTTATTTTTGAGATTCAGATGAGACACCGATGAACAACTATGAACGATACAGTAGCAGACAGTTGTACGACGCCGCCAATACGGGGCCCGAAAACCTGCGCAGTTACCTGATCGGGCTCCTGATGCAAAGAGAAGACAGGGACCCGTATATCAGAGAAGTGCTGGCCAGCTCCGACAGGGAATTGCTGCGCGCGGGTTTGAGATCATTATCCCCTTCCGACGCCGTCCGGTTCGGGCCTGCATTGGAAGGATTGTTATCGACCGCCGACCAGGATATCAGGAGGACCATCGTCAAAAAATGGGGCGAAGCCAGGGAAAAGACCGCCATCCCATTCCTGCTGGCGCTGATCGACAACGTCAATGAAGACCCGCTGTTGAAAAAGATGGCTATCTTCTCTCTTGGAGAGATCGGTGGGGAAGCGGCCATTTCACCGCTGAGCGCACTCTTCGGCGAGAAAGATGCCGATACGAAGATAGCCATCCTCATCGCGTTGAACAAGATCGACCATGAGGGGTCCCATCCGCTCTTCATCAGGGCGAGCACCGACCGCTCACCGGATGTCCGGCATTGGGCCGAAGAATTTTTAAAGAGTCCCCCTCCGGCGCCCGTGAAGGATGATCATTCGATCACCCGGACATGGATGCGGGATCCCCTGGCCTGGCCCGACCGTGACCGTCTTTCTTTCCTGTCAAATGGCGAAGGTGTTTATGAAGAAGACAAAGCAGGTGAGACGACGCTTCTTCTTAATTTCCGCTACAGGCTCGAGACGAGCCGGCAGATCGTCATCCTGTCCCGCGGCGACAGCGAATACGCAACGGGGTATACCATCAGTAATGATATCTTCCATCATCCCTATGAAGGCAAGATCCCCTGTCTAACCCTTGAATTCGCCGATAAGAAGATAGCCATCGACGGGATCGTCCTTACCGGTACACCCTATTATTTCCTTGCAAAGGAGTCAACCAACAACGCACGAACCCTATGCTGACGCTGCTCATCACACTGAATACCCCGACCGTAAGCGCCGGAGAAATGCCGGAACTGACCGCCCGTCTTATCAATGAAGGCGATGATATTCTGCTGGTCAATTCCCGGATGTTGCTCGTACCGGCAGCGATGCCTGACGACAGGAAGGAAATGGTCATCCATATCGATGGGCCGCCCGACAGTATGAACCTGATGAGGGTGCATGTTCAGGCCAAACCTCCCCTTCCGGGGGATTTTGTCCGGTTGTTCCCGGGAGAGTATCTGTATTCGGTGTACACCCTTGAAGAACATTTTTCCTATGAAGAGCCCGGCACTTATCGGGTATTCGCCGAGTATTTCAATCAGATAGACCTCGTGGTAGATGGGATCAGAAGCTGGAAAGGGCATATCCGGTCGAATAACGCATCATTCGGAATCAACGTTTAAAAAAAATAGCATGTCCGTCATCTCCATCGCCATCCAAAAAGGCGGGTCCGGCAAGACCACCACTGCCGTCAACTTAGGCGCCGCCCTGACGCGGGCGGGTAAAAAAGTATTAGTGGTGGATGCCGATCCGCAGGCCAACCTGTCGCAGGCATTGGGTATCGAGGATGAGCCTGTCTATAATCTGTATACCGAGCTGAAAAAGGAAATACAGGGAGATGGCGGAGACCTCCGGCAAACCATCGTTCACAGCGTGGCGGGCCCGGATGTGGTTCCTGCATCGATAGATCTGGCGATCGCCGAGCTCGAGCTGGTCAGTGTATATGGGAGGGAACAGCTGCTCAAAGGCCTTCTGCAGCCGCTGCTGCAGGAATATGATATAGTTCTGATCGATTGTCCACATGCTATCGGAATGCTGACGGTGAATGCGCTGGTAGCCTCCGACCTGGTGCTGATCCCGTTGCCCGGTGAGTTCCTGCCGCTGAAAGGCGTCTATAGCTTCATGCGACAGTTCGATATGATCCGCAGGAAGCTGAATGTACAGCTGCAGCTGCTGGGCATCGTGCTGACGAAATACGACGATCGCAAGTTGATGAATCTTAGCGTGAAGCAGCAGCTGGAGGGGAAATTCCCCGGTAAGGTATTCGAAGGAGTTATCCGGACCAATATCCAGCTGGTGAAGGCGCAGGAGGTCGGAAAAGACATTTTTTCCTATGACAAAAGCTCTAACGGCGCGAAGGACTATCAGGGCCTTGCGGATGAGCTGTTAAAAAAATTGGAAAAGAATAATTGATCATAAAATCCTACGATCATGTCATATAGTCTAAGGAATTACCGTCACCGCAACCCCAAGGCGGGGGACGAGCAGAAAACCAACAGCGGACCTTTCTTCCAGACCGGAAAAGGCGCCGCCGTACAACGGAAAAAAAAGAGCGGGTTCTTCGTGCAGCGGCTGGCAACCTCCAAAGAGGATGAAAAGCTGGGGACCAACGACGCCCGTATGGAGAAGGACAAGGAAGAGCCCATGAAGCCCGTGCAGACCAAACAGGCTCCCGGCGACAAGAAGAAAAAGAAAAAGCCGGTCCAGAAGAAGGGGCACAACATGGACAAAAGGAAGAAAAAGCATATCCGCAGAGCTGAAGATCCGGAGAAGAAAAAGAAAAAAGCGCCGGGCGGCGGAGGTATGATCCATAAAAAAGAGAAGACCCATGAGGCAGAGGGCCACTCCAGCATGCACGCCGTCGAAGCCGAGCTGGAGCATCAATCCGGTAAAGGCAGTGCCCTTCCGGCGAAGACGCTTGCCGAAATGAACCATTCGTTCGGAACGGACTTCAGTCATGTCCGCGTGCATCATGACGCGACGGCGGCAGCCCTGTGCAATGAGCTCAACGCCCAGGCCTTCACCCATGGATGCGATATCTATTTCAATGAAGGAAAATACAACCCGGAAAGTGAGGAAGGCAAACGCCTTCTGGCGCACGAGCTGACACATGTAATTCAACAAACCAGTTAAACCTTTTTTATGTCATTTACCATGAATTGGCTTTTCGATTGGCTGTGGAAACGTCGCCGGGTTCCCCGGGCCGCACTGGCAGCCAGCGGAGATGTCGCGCTTACGGCTATGGTATCCGAAGAGGAAGAAGGAAAATCCCAGGTCGGCTCAAGGTCCGAGGACGACGATGATGCCTCGGCCGATGACCCGGATGATGCCTCGGCCGATGATGCCCGGGCCGATGACGCCCCGACCGATGACGCAGATGAAGCTTCGGCCGATGACACGGACGATGCTTCGACGGATGACGGCGATAACGATAACGACGACGAACGGGCCGCCGGCGAAGACGCCCCTGAGGTTCGTTCGGTGCCCGTCATCACCTCGCCCGGGCCATTGCCGATCGAGTTGAAGTATCTCGATGAACTCATCCGGTATCGTATCGGACAGGTCCTGCACCCGCATCTGCATCATGCGCCGCCCCCCATGCCCAAGATCGAGCATTGGCAGCTTCCTATCGGCCAGTTCATCCTCGATTACAACAAATCGAATACGCCAAAACTCACCGACGATGACGCTCGTCTGCTTCTCATCGCCCTCGTGGACCATGTACAGCCGGATCTTTTCGACTACTCCATCCACGTCGCCCTGAAAGGCGAAGGTGATTTTCAGCCGATAGGCGGGACGAGGGGCAAGAACTTCCGGGGCTTCATCCCTACCGGTCAGACGGCCGTCTTTCTTCTCGGAGGGGTCAATTGGGAACGAGATATCCGGTTTCAAAAGCTGTTCTGGGCGGATCATG
>DASYSV010000233.1:0-4404 GCA_036010185.1 Puia sp. | reverse complement strand
CGGTGTTCAACGAGGTGTATGCGCCGCTGGATGGGAGGATCGTGAGTGTGGCGTTCAGGTATACGCGATAAGGATAGAAATGCAGGCCGGCCAATAGTCAAGGATGAAGCGCATATACCCATAATGCCGCCGGCTCTCCTCCTCTGGCGGGCACGGCGAGGATCAGTTTGCGCTGATCGGGCAGCCAGAGGCTCGTTCGTGCGCCTTTTCGGGTGGCAAGATGGTTGACCAGCGTGGTCCCGCGGAAAACATCGAGGTAGCCATCGCCGCCGGTGACAAAGATGAGACCGCTGCGGGCGTCATAAAACACATCGTCCGCATCGCCGACACAGGAAGAGGAGGCTAGCACGGCGTCGGAACGGCAATCCAGCATCCGCAGTTGAGCCGGATGACGATATACCACGAAAAGCCGACCGTCCTTTTTATCCAAAGCCATCGGGAAATTGGCGGAGGCACCTTTATTTTTCCATTCCGCGGTCGCAGCCACCTTGCCCGTGACGCCAACGACGATCTCGTTTTTGTCGGGGACATTGATGAATATGCGGCCGGAGTCATTCAGCTGAAAGGATTCGGGATGTCCTTTCAGGGAGAGATCGCCCAGCACTTTCATGGCTGCGGGGTCGATCACCGCGATAGCGCCGCCGCCGTACCCTACGTACAGGCGTCCGCGATCCAGGCGAACATTGTCGGCATCCCCGCCCAGCGATACACGCCCCACTTCGGAATAGTTCGTGCCGTCATAGAAGACGCAGACGCCATTGCCGCCATTCGCGACGACCAGTCGTCCGGTGGCAGGGATATAACATACTCCCTGAGGTTCGCTCAGCCCCGTGATCGTATGTATGCGGGTACGGGTCGCCAGATCCACCACTTCCACGGTATTGTTGCCAAACGCGGCTACGAATAGCCGGTGTCCCGCCTGGTCATAGGAAAGATGGTCGATGCGGCCATCGACATCCGAAAGCGGGATCTTTGTCCCGAGATGTACGAGGTCCTTTTCCAGGTGCGTCGTGTCGGGTCCATTCTGACAGGACAGCAATAAGATAATAGCTATGAGTATCATGGTTCGCATATTTTTTTGCCGGGGATTGGCGCAAAACATCCCGTGTTTCGTCTCATTCCCACCCCGGTATTCCAACGATGCTAAGGTATTTTTGTTCAATAAAATTTATACTGTTATGAACAACGAAACGACAATCAGGGCCCGGGTTGAAAATTGGGCCAGGTCCGTCAACGACAAAAACTGGGACGGCATCCTTGCCTGGCATCACAAAGATATCGTTATGTACGATGTTCCGCCGCCCTTTCAATCCGTCGGCATCGATGCGTATCGCCAGACCTGGGAGCTGTTCTTTTCCAACAGCCATTCGTTCCACATCGTCGATCTGCATGTCGTCGCCGGAGAAGATGTGGCGTTCTGTTATGCTCCGATGAAGTGCATCTATCGCGAAAAGCTTTCAGAGCGCGAGGTCGATCTGGATTTTCGGTTGACCATCGGGTTTAAAAAGATCGGGGGGCAGTGGTGGTTCATACATGAGCATCATTCGGTGCCGGCGGAATAAGGGTCGTGAACGGGAAAGACGCTGCAGGCGCATCATAGCTTAGAATTTGTCTCCACCAGCGCGGCCTTCAGGCCTTCAGCGATGTTTCCCGGCTGGCCCACTCCCCAAAAATGCAGCATGAACAGCCGCGGCTCGTCGTGCAGCATATGATTGTGGATGGCCGTCACCGTAATGCCATGCGTCTCCAATGCCTTCACTACCTTGTTCACCTCATCGGCCAGCAAAACGAAGTCGCCCGTCGTCGCGAGCGGGCCTCCTTCCATTTGCGGTATCCACCTGAGCCATCCCACTCAAAACGGATGAAAATGCTACAACGATCGGTAGAACTCTTTTGCAAACAATCATATAGCAGATTTAAGTATGAATGAATAGCCTCTGTCCTTCGCGGGTTTCTCCGGAATTCCTTCAGCATTACAACTTATCTTTGCCCGAGAATATGAAAATAGGAATTCTGAGCATCGCATTCGTTCTTTTTTTATCTACTTCTTTTGGACAAGGGAAGAATAATCCGGGCGCAACAGGCGCGATTGTAGGCAAAGTGATCGATTCGGCTTCCCGTCTCCCGCTGGAGTCTGCGACCATCAGCTTAAACGCAACGGGAAAGAACAGGGTCCTCAACCGGACGACGACCGATTCGAGCGGCAACTTCGGGCTGACCAATATCCTTCCCGGCAGCTATACCGTTGTCATCGAATATGTCGGATATCGGACTATCAATATCCGAAATATAGTCGTAACGCAAACCAGGGACATCGTCAATCTGAAGAGCATCCATGCGATCCCGAAGACCAATGTCGAACAGTCCGTGATCGTAACGGCGCCGCCAAAACTGATCGACAACAAGATCGACAAGCTGGTATTCAATGCGGAAAGAGATATCACCTCGCAGACTGGCGTGGCTACCGATCTGCTGGCGAAGGTCCCGCAGGTGTCGGTAGATGTGGATGGTAACGTGGAATTGCAGGGCAGCTCCAATATTCTCTTTCTCATCGACGGCAAACCTTCCACTATCTTCGGCAGCAATATCACGGACGTACTGCAGGCCATTCCCGCCAGTCAGATCAAAAGCATCGAGGTGATCACCAACCCGGGCGCCAAATACGACGCGAATGCGGCGGGGGGAATCATCAATATCATTCTGAAGCACAATACGGCGCAGGGTGTAAATGGAAATCTCTCGCTGACGGCGGGAACCATTATTCAGAACGGCTCTTTCAATCTCAATGCGCGAAAAGGAAAGTTCGGGATGAATGCCTTTTTTGACGGCAACGCAAGACTTTCCACCACCACTCCGAGCAGCAGCCTTCGGACCTCCACCGATACGATAGCGAAAACCACTACCCTCCTGCAACAGAACGGAAGCAGCGACTTCACGCGGCATGGCCTGCAGACAGGCATCGGGTTCGACTGGAGCATTACCGACAACAACAGTCTCTCCGGCGGTGTGAGCTATCACAATTTCGGCAACCGGGCCAACGGCTATGTCGATCAATTGCAACGGACGCAAAATGTAGCCGGCGGCCCGTATACGGATACGAGCTCCGTCAATCGTATCAGCAGCGGCTTCACCCAGTATAGTATCGATCCGAGCCTGGATTTCAAACGCAGGTTCGCGAAAAAGGACCAGGAGCTGGAAATTGAAATGGATGGAAGCTTCGCCCATCCTTCGAGCAATACCGGTAATGATCAATATGCTATGCCGCATGACTCCCTGATCTATGGCACACGGAACAATAACCCGGCGAAAGAGAATGAGTATGAAGTAAAGGCAGACTACACCCAGCCGCTGCACGATGACGTCAACCTCGGAGTGGGCGGAAAATTCAGCGGGTATGACATCTCGACTGCGGCGAACGCCCTCGTCTGGAATCCTTATTCCGGCAGCTATTTGTACAATGCGGCCCTTTCGAATAACCTGGACTATCATCAGCGCGTATATGCCGGATATGCCGAACTCAACTTTCCGATCGGGAAATCGATCGACGCCAGGCTGGGCGGCCGGTATGAGCGAACACAGATCACTTCGTTCTACGCAAACGCCCATCAGACGATCGATAACGGCTACAACACCTGGATACCCTCGGTTTTCGTGCTAAAAAAGATCGGCGAGACACAAACCATCAAGCTGAATTTTACGATACGGATCAACCGACCGGATTATGGGGATCTGAATCCATTCATCAACACCAGCGATCCGAAAAACATCAGTACGGGCAATCCCTCGCTGAAACCCGAGATCTGGGACCGGTATGAAGCCTCTTATAATAAGGACCTCGGCAAGCTGGGTTCGTTCCTGGTAACGATGTTTTACCGGCAAAGCAATGGGGACATCCAGCGTTTCATACAATATTATCCAACCCTCCAGGTAGGTGACACCACCTACACCAACGTAAACCTGACGACCCGGCAAAACATCGGCATCGAAGAGAACCTCGGCACGAATCTTTTTTTCGATCTGCATGCGAACGATAAATTCAATGTCCGGTCCAATACCACCTTCTTCTACAGGCATACGATCAACCAGGTGGACCCCGGATACAACTCGAGCGGTACGATCCTTCGCACCAATATCAATGCATCTTATCAATTCGCGGGCGGCTATACGGCGGAGTTCTTCGGGAATTTCAGTTCGCACCACCACGAGGCGCAGGGGTTCTATCCCTCCTTTATTTCATATAGCCTGGCGATCCGCAAACAATTCTGGAACAAAAAAGGAAGTCTCGCGCTGACGGCCAACAACTTTTTCAGCAAATACGTGGATCAGCGTACCCAGTTGTATGGTCCCGGCTTTGTGACCAATAGCGTCAGGAGCATTCCTTACCAATCGGTGGGGATCAATTTC
>DASYSV010000229.1:0-2721 GCA_036010185.1 Puia sp. | reverse complement strand
CGGCCTGGAATGCATTCTTGCTTTGTCCGAGCATGGTAGTGCCGTTCATATAGGCACGGTATTTCGTCGAGATGAGATCAGCCGCCTTGAGAAAGATCGCAGCCCGGTCTTCCCAGGGAAGCGAGGCCCATCCTGCCTTTGCCTGCAGCGCGGCATCGATGGCCTGTTGAGCATGCGTTTCGTCGCCCTGGTGAAAATAACCGAGGACGTGCGCCGTTTCATGAGGCGGCCGGAGGGCTGCTTTTTTTCCTGTGCGCACTTCCTGTGAGCCGATGTACATCGGGATGTCGTGTTCGGTGCTCTTGAGTTGCTGGAGCGCTTTTTTCAGGGTCTCCCTTTCGCTGGTGCCCGGGGCATAGCTCAGGACCGGTTCGTTGTGCGGTGCGGGGTAATTGAAAGTTCCGAGGCTCATGCTATTGAATTGTTTAATTAATTTTCTTTTTCGTTCATGAGGTAAGCCTTGATGAATCCGTCGAGTTCTCCGTCCATCACCGGCTGCACGTTGCCGACCTCATAATCGGTCCGGTGGTCCTTGATCATTTTATAAGGATGGAATACATAGCTGCGGATCTGCGAGCCCCATTCGATCTTCTTCTTGGTGGAATTGGTCGCATTCTTCAGCTCCTCGCGTTTGCGGAGCTCTTCCTCGTAGAGCCGGCTTTTGAGCATTTTCAGGGCCTTCTCCCTGTTCTCCCCCTGTGTCCTTGCCTGCTGGCATTCCACGATGATCCCGCTGGGGATATGTTTCAGCCGGACTGCGGTCTCAACCTTATTGACGTTCTGTCCGCCTTTACCACCGCTGCGGTAGAACTCCCATTCCAGATCGGCGGGGCTGACCTCGATCTCGATGCTGTCGTCCACCAATGGATAGACGAAGACGGATGCGAAGGAAGTATGGCGGCGCGCGTTGCTATCGAAGGGGGAGATGCGTACCAGCCGGTGGACGCCGCTTTCGGCCTTCAGAAAGCCATAGGCGAAGGGACCGTCGAACTGGAGCGTGGCGCTTTTGATACCGGCGCCTTCTCCGTCCTGGAGATCGAGCTCGGTGACGGACCAGCCCTGTTTTTCGCCGTACATACGGTACATGCGCAGGAGCATTTCGGCCCAGTCCTGGCTTTCGGTGCCGCCGGCGCCGGAATTGATCTGCATGACGGCCGGCAATTCGTCTTCGGGCTGATTGAGCGTGCTTTTGAATTCCACTTCCTCGATGCGGCTCATGGCCTTGTCATAGGCTTCGCGCGTCTCTTCCTCGGAGGCTTCGCCCGCCTTCCAGAATTCGAAAAGCACGACGAAATCCTCCACGGAGGAGTCCACGGATTCATACAGCTTCACCCAGTATTCGTTCAGCTTGATGTTCTTCAGAATTTCTGTCGCCCGCCGGTTGTCGTCCCAGAAACCCGGGCTTACCGAAAGCTGCTTTTCTTCGTTGATCTTATATTGACGGTTGTCGACGTCAAAGAAACCTCCTCAGGACGACCACGCGGTCCCTCATAGATTTGATCTGTTCTTGTGTCATAAGCTGGCAAAGGTAAGAAAAATTGGTTATTTTCAGGTATGCTTATCCATTACCTGCGAAGCGCGTGGCGGACCATCCGTCGCAATCCTTTCTACAGTCTGATCAATATCGGCTGTTTGGCCATCGGCATCGCCGTTTGTATGACCGTATTGCTGTATATCCTGCATGAACACAGTTTTGACCGCTGGCAGAAGAATGCGCGGCGGATATACGGGGTGACGGTAAACATTCACTTCGGGGATGGGAGCTTCAATACCCCAGGGATCAGCTATGCTACGGGGCCGCTTGTTCGGCAGGCCGACGGTAATGTGGAGGCCTGGCTGCGTATGATGCCGGTCACCGAGCCGGTGGCCGTAAAGGACGCGGTGGCGCCGGAAAAGGATTTTGGCCAGGAAAGGAAGCTGGTCTATGCGGATAGCAATTTTTTCGATTTTTTTAGTTTCCATCTTTTGAGGGGCAATCCCGCGAGTGTGTTGCGGCGGCCTTTTACCGTCGTATTGACCGAGACGGCGGCAAAAAGATATTTCGGGGACAAGGACCCCATCGGGCGCACGCTCCGGATCTACGACCGATACAATTTCGAGGTGACCGGGATCGCTGCCGATCTTCCTTCCAACACCGATATCGACTTCGATGCTGTCGTATCGATGGCCAGCATGCGGTCGATGGACAATTACAGGAATTGGATGAGCTCGCAGCATCAGCGTGTCCAGGGCGGCGCCTTCCATACCTGGCTGTTGCTGAGGGGTCAGGATGTGGCTGGTCAGGTGGAAGCGACCATGGACCGGTTGGCGATAGTGCCCGGCGAGCCGTCGAATACCCGGGATGCGTATACGCTGACGTCCCTCGCCGATTATCATTTGCACAGTAAGGTGGTAGATACCTCCAATCTCCGGTATCTGACGATCTTCCAGCTGGCGGCGGGTTTGATCCTGCTCTTGGCGCTGGTCAATTATATGAGCCTGGCTACGGCGCGCGCGACAGCGCGCGCCAAAGAGGTTGGGGTCCGGAAGGTCATGGGCGCGGGACGGGGCAGGATCGCCGGACAGTTCTATACCGAATCGGCCGTCTTTGCGGTGTCCGCGTTCCTGGCCGGGACGCTGATCTTTTTATCGATACGGCCCGTGTTCTTCGGGTGGTTGCAGCTGCCGATCGATACCGCATTGCTGTGGTCACCAGGGATGCTGGCCTTCTCGGGCGCGCTG
>DASYSV010000226.1:0-3349 GCA_036010185.1 Puia sp. | reverse complement strand
GAGGAAGAGCAGGAACATGGTCGACGTATGGCCGGACGGGAACAGGTCCTTCGTTATGAATTTCGGTCCATAAAAGAAATTGCTCAGCGGGTCGACCAGACCTATCAGGTTGGCGGGGGGCTCCAGTGGCAGCAGGTAGATGGTCAGCATCCGGAGGAGGCTCAATAAAAAATAAGACCAGAGAAATACGAGCAGGATCCGGGGGGTCTGAATGGCGCGGACGAGCGTCAGCAGGGACAGGCTCCAGATCAGGATAAAAAGCGGAACGGAGACGTTACGCGCGGGCAACCAGCGCAGGATAGGATCTGCGAGGGGGGTACCGGGACGATGTTCGATCCACTGGAAAAAGATAGGAAAACAAGATAAAGTTGCCAGGACAAGGATAACTCCGATGATCATCTTGGAACGAAAACCCGGAACCCTCCAGGCTCCCTGCCATTCCTGCTTTACTTCAATGAAAGTCGATTGAGACATACCTACCCGGCAAATTTAGCCAAAAGCGCGGGTTAACACAAACATAATACAGGAACGAATCAGGATTTATTATTGAACTTGTTGCTCCGCAACGTCGCAAGCGACGCCTAACCGGGGCTAATGTCTGCGAACCTTCGGTTCGCGAAAGGCCCCCGGGCCTTTCGGCCCAGCAGGCGCTGTGGCGACTCAGTAATGCCACCTCACGAATGCCTCCATGGCGGCATACTTCGTGAACCCCAGCTGCGCGTAGAGATGGGCGGTATTGGCATTGCGGTCTTCAGCCCGTTGCCAGAATTCGCGGCTATCGTTACCCTGGAAGGGCACCATATCCTTTTGCGATTGGTGGATGAAGATGCCGAATCTTTTCTTGAGGACCTGATCGGGGCTCATGGGAATGGCCATTTCGATCTCGCTGATGTCCCATTCCTGCCAGGCGCCCTTGTACAACCAGAGCCAGCAGTCTTTAAGCCAGGGGTCGCCCGCGGCCTTGAGCCGGCGCAGCGATTCAAAGACGACATCGAGACATACTTTATGCGTACCGTGCGGATCGGCCAGATCGCCGGCGCAATAGATCTGCTGTGGTTTGAGCTTGCGCAGCAGCCCGACCGTCAGTTCGACATCCATTTCGCCCATCGGCTTTTTCTCGATGGTGCCCGTCTCATAGAACGGCAGATTCATGAAATGGATGTTCGTGCCGGGGATGCCCACATAACGACAGGTGGCCTTGGCCTCGCATCGGCGGATCAGCCCCTTGATGGCCCGGATCTCCGCGGTATCGATATCGCTGGCCTTTTTGGTCCGGAGATAATTGGTGGCCTGTTCGAGTATCTGTGACGATTTCTTACTGTCGATGTCCGACAACACTTCGAAACCGACCGCGAAATCGAGGAACCGGGTTACGAACTCATCGGTCACGGCGATGTTTCCCGATGTCTGGTAAGCCACGTGTACGTCATGTCCCTGGTCTTGCAGCCGCATGAACGTGCCTCCCATCGAGATGATGTCATCGTCCGGGTGAGGGGAGAAGATCAGACAGCGTTTGGGAAAAGGTTCGGACCGTTCGGGGTGCGATGGAAGATTTGCCGCAGGCTTGCCGCCCGGCCAGCCGGTGATGCTATCGCGCAGCATATAGAATACCTGCAGGTTGATCTCGTACGCATCTCCTTTCTCCACCAGCAGATCGCTGAGACCATTGTCATTATAATCGCTGTTGGTAAGACTCAGGATCGGCTTTTCCAACCGGAGCGCCATATTGACCACGGCCTTGCGCATCATGGCAGGTGTCCACACCATATCCCCTGTGAGCCAGGGAGATTTGAAACGCGTGAGCTCGGAGGCCGCAATGTCATCGACCACGAATACGACATCGTTATGTTGCTGAAGCAATGAAGCCGGTATTTGTTCCGTGACGTTGCCCTCCACCGCCTTCCGGATCACGGGCGCCTTGAGCTGGCCCCAGGCCATGAGCACAATGCGTTTGGCCTTCAGGATGGTGCTGATGCCCATGGTAATGGCGAGTCTGGGCACCTGTGAAATATTCTGAAAATCGTGCGAGTTGGCGATGCGGGTGGAATTCTCCAGGGGCACCAGCCGGGTATGCGAATAGATGCTGGAACCCGGTTCGTTGAAGCCGATGTGACCGTTGTTACCGATACCCAGGATCTGGAGATCGACGCCGCCCGCCTTTTCGATCATCTGCTCGTATTGGATGCAATGCTGTTTGATCTCTTCTTTTTTCCACTGTCCATTAGGGATATGACAATTGGCGGGATCGATATCCACCTTATCGAAGAGGTGTTCCTTCATGAAACGGTTGTAGCTCTGCAGCGCATCGTTGTCGATGGGATAGTATTCATCGAGATTGAAGGTGATGACATTGCGGAAGCTGAGGCCTTCGTCGCGGTGCAGACGCACCAGCTCGGCATACAGGGATTTGGGGGAGGCGCCCGTCGCCAGTCCGAGGACCGCTTTTTCGCCGCGGCTTTCCTTGTCACGGATGATCGCCGCAATTTCTTTTCCAATGAAACGGGAGCCTTCTTCCAACGAACTGAAAATCTTTACGGGTATCTTCTCGAATGAGTCTACCATGCCCATGGTCTGAAAAAGTTAGTTTGTCTTGAATGTAGTGGTGTCGCGCCGCGAAAATAAAGCATCCTTCGGACGCCGTCAACAAAAGGTGCCGAAACCGTGAAAAATGTAATGTTGCGAACCCGCAAAAAGGAAAAAAATCAATTCGAGCGAGCCCGGCAGCCTGCTTCTGAGCGCCTTTATGGCCTGGTAAAGCAGATTGCGTGCCGCCTGATAATTGATATTCATGATATCGCTGACCTCTTCGTAGCTGAGGTTCTGGTAGTATTTCAGGTAGATGATCTCTTTCTGCCGGTGGGACAGACCGTTCAGCGCGACCGTGACGATCTTTTCTTTTTCGTCGCTGTCCTGCCGGGCAATGAGCGAAGACTCGGGACTCCATTCGAAACCGCCTTCGTCTTCCTTCAAAGGAACGGTGTCCTGCATTCGATCATATTTCTTTAGCAACTTGTATTTCAGTGCCTTGAGGAGATACGCGCGGACCGAGAGCACCGGCGTCCGGGATTTGGCCTGCCAGAGCTCGATGAACAGTTCCTGGATGCTGTCCTCCAACACCTCCGTATTCGCCGTGAACTTGCTGCCGTATCTGACCAGGGATTCGTAATGCCGTCTGAACAACAGCGAGAAAGCTTCTTTGTCGCCGTTGCGAAAGGATTCCCAAAGCGTTATGTCCTGGCCGTCATTACTCAAGAGATAGTTATGGTTGTGATATGCAAATCAAAGGAGGAAAATACAGCAATATTATTTTCGGGTAAAATATTTGATGAAAATCGCTAAAAAAACGGAA
>DASYSV010000205.1:0-13377 GCA_036010185.1 Puia sp. | reverse complement strand
ATGTGGCGGCGATCGAGCATACGATAAATATATTGACGTATTCGGCCAGAAAGAACAGCGCGAACTTCATACCTGAATACTCCGTATGGAACCCTGCCGTCAGCTCCGACTCCGCCTCGGCAAGATCGAAGGGTGCGCGGTTGGTTTCTGCCGTCACTGCGATGATGAAGATGATGAAGGCTATGACCGCGGGGATGTGTCCCTTGAACAGCCACCAGCCGTCGCGTTGGGATTGAATGATGTCCGATATCCGCAGACTGCCGGTGAGCACGACGATCGAAAGGACGGAGAAACCCGCCGACAATTCATAGCTGACGATCTGAGCGCCGCTGCGCATGGCGCCCAACAGTGAATATTTATTATTGCTGGCCCAGCCGGCCATCAGGATACCGATGACGGAAAGGCTGCTAATCGCCGAGACATACAACACCCCGATGTTGAGGTCCCATAACGCCACATTGCGCGCAAAGGCTATCGGGGCAAGGATCAGCATTGCCACGACGATCACCAGGAAGGGAGCGAGATTGAAAAGGAATTTATCGGCGCCGTCGGGGGTCAGTCCCTCTTTCATTGCAAGCTTGAGCGTGTCTGCCAGCGTTTGCAGGCTTCCGCCGGGCCCTACCCTGTTCGGACCCAGTCGTATCTGCATATATGCGGAGACCTTTCTTTCCATCAGGACGAGAACCAGTCCCAGCACCGCGAAAAGACCGATCATGCAAAGCGCGACGATCAGGCCTTCGATCACGACGGCCACGCCGGACGGGAATACCCCGTACAGCCATTTGTCGATGGATTGCGTTATATGTTCAAAGCTCAGCATCGTTTTTCAATTCGGCCCGGTGGCCTTTAACGATCGATATCCGGAATCACGAGATCCAGCGTCCCCATGATCGCCACTAAATCGCCGATCTTATATCCCCGCGCCATGTGATCCAGCGCCGATAGATTGGAAAACCCGGGCGAACGGAACTTGATCCTATAGGGCGTCGTTCCGCCTTCGCTAATGATATACACTCCAAACTCGCCGCGAGCCGTCTCTACCTTCGAAAAGAACTCGCCTTTTGGCAGCTTCAGCACTGCCTTGGTCTTTGCCTGAAAGTCGCCTTCCGGGATATTATCGATCAGTTGTTCGATGATAGACAGCGATTGCCGCATTTCCTGCATACGTACCAGGTAACGCGCAAAACAATCTCCACCCTGCTCGCGAATTTCCTCGAATTGCACCTCGCCATAGACTTCATATGGCGATATTTTTCTTATATCGCAGCTCACACCGCTACCCCGGGCTGTCGGCCCCGTACAACCATATGACAAGGCATCCTCACGGGAAAGATATCCGATGCCCTCCATCCTGCTCCTGAAGATAACGTTTCCCGTTACCAATTCATCGTACTCGTCGATCTTTCCCCGGAAGAACTGAATGAATTCCTTCACTTTTCGTTGAAATTCGGGATGGATATCCGTCATTACCCCGCCGGGTACCATATAATTCATCGTCAACCTCGCTCCGCAGGTCTCCTCCATGATATCGTTGATCGCCTCTCTTTCCCTGAACGCATGGAAAAAAGGAGTCAGCGCTCCGACATCCATCGCCATTGCTCCCCACCAGAGCTGATGAGAGGCCAGCCGTGTAAGCTCGTCCATCAATACCCTGATCACCTTTGCCCTTGCCGGCACCTCGATCTGCATCCCCTTTTCGACGCAAAGCGCACATCCGTGATTGTTGATATGTGAAGAAAGATAATCCATCCGGCTGGTAACGTAGATGAATTGCCGGTAGGACAGGCTTTCGCACATCTTTTCGATGCTGCGATGGATATAACCGAGGTGAGGCTCGACCTTTTTGATCGTCTCCCCGCTGAGCGTAATGACCAGGTGCAGCACCCCATGGGTGGAGGGATGTTGTGGGCCCAGGTTGACCACCAGCTCGCCTTGTTCCGTTGTGCCGAGTTCTTCGATCATAGTTAGACTCCTTCGATCATAATTTTATCATATTCACAGGGTCCTCGTAATCCTTCCTTAGCGGCCACCCTTTCCATTCATCCGTCATGAACAGCCGGCGCAGATCGGGATGGCCCATAAAAACAATGCCCATGAGATCGAATGCTTCGCGCTCATGGAATTCCGCCGTACGCCAGATATCGGATACCGTGCGCACTTCCGGGCGCTGCCGATCCAGTTTGATCTTCACTACCAGTGTATGCCGATAGACGGTGGATGTCAGATGATAAACTACTGTGAGATGCGTTTTCCAGTCGACGGCAGTCAGACAAAACAGGTAGTCGAATTCAAGCTCTGCCGCCGACCGGATATGTCGTGCAAGATCTTCCCAGACACTCGCATCGATGAGCACCGTCGTCCATTCGCTCCCGTCTTCAAAGACGGCCGATGGGATCATCCCGCCTATCCTTGTTTTCAATTCATCGTGCTGCATGTCCATTCCTGATTTTTTCCTGTAGGGTGATCAGCGCGTGAAGCAAGGCCTCGGGCCGCGGCGGGCATCCCGCCACATAGACGTCTACAGGGATCACATGATCCGCGCCTTTCACCACCGAATAAGTATTGTAGAAAAACGGTCCTCCGCTGGTGGCGCAGGCACCCATGGCGATAACGTATTTGGGGTCGGCCATCTGGTCGTACAATCGTCGCAGTACGGGGGCCATCTTATTGACGATGGTTCCGGCGATGATGATGACGTCGGCTTGTCGTGGAGTAGCCCTGGCCACTTCGAATCCAAACCTGGCCCAGTCGTATTTGGCGGAGGCGGTGGACATCATTTCGATGGCGCAGCAGGAAGTGCCGAACACCAGCGGCCACAGGGAATTCGATCTTGCCCAATTGATCACCTCGTCCAACTTAGTCACCAGTATCCCTCCGCCCGCCGTGGGATGGACGTCCCCGGGAAACGGCTGCGCCGGTACGTTTTGCTGTTTTACATCCATTTCAACGCTCCCTTTTTATGCGCATACAAAAATCCCATGAACAGGATGAACAGGAAGATGACGATCTCCACGAGGGATGCCATCCCCACCTTCTTTACGGCTATGGCCCAGGGATACATGAAGACAAGTTCCACATCGAAGATGAGAAAGATCAGCGCATACAAATAATATCCGACATTGAACTGATTCCAGGGAGTGCCGGCGGCCGGGATACCGCATTCGTAGGCCTGACCTTTTGCCGGATTGGTGCTGCCTTTTACGAAGAACCGTGCAACGGCAATCCCACCCGCTGCAAAGGCGACCCCGGCAATGAAAAGAACGATGAGTGAAAAGCTTCCCATGGGTAGAGGGTTTTGACCCCTACTAATATACCGATTTTTTGGTAAATCGATATTTAATCCATGCCGTCCGCTGTCCTCCTTCCTTCGACACCCCCGCAGTCACCGCTAATCCTTCGGAGCCTTTTGTGTCGGAAAATAGTTCGTGCCGGGGTGATCGAAATGCTTTATATCAAGCGGAATGGTCCAGCTGATCTGGCTTCGGACAGGGCTGCCGTTCACCGTGGCTGCCGCGAACTCGGAGGCTTCATGCGGCAGACCCTTTACAGATCTGGAAAGGGAGATATCGCCGAAACCTTCGCCCCTGAAAAGGATCCGGTAGGCTTCGAGGGTTCCCTTTGCGGAGATCGTCAGGACATACGTCATCTGTGCGACGGAAGCGGCGCTCTTAATTTCGGCGGGAATATCCCGCTCGTCATACAATAGGAAGAACCCATAGTCCGGTCCTCCTATTTTATAAGGCGCCCGGATCGTTGCGGAATCATCGATGACGCCCGGTATTTGATAATCACTATGCACGATGGAGAGAGAATCTCCGTCCCGGGAGATCAGGCTGTCGTTGGTGAAATCGTATTGCTGGACCAGGCGGCCATTGTCATCGTAGTAGTTCCATACGCCGGTCTTCCGGCCGTCCGCATAGGCGCCCTTTACGATGGTTTCGCCCTCGTCATTGACCACGGTATAACCGCCATCCCTGACCTTCCAGTCGGATTTCAGGACATTATAGAGTTCGCGCAGATGGCGCGAAAGATTTCTTTTGTTGGTCTGGTGATCCTGAGGGCGAGCGCAAAAGAACAGCAGGGTGAGCGGTAAAGTCAGAATTAGCGTTCTCATTTAATGGTTCAAATTAATAGAAAAAGGGCCGCCTTTCGGCGGCCCCTGAGTCAAATTCTATCGTGCACTCTTATAAACCAGCGTATCGCGTACATATTGGTTCGGCCGCCCATTCTGATACATGATAAACGCAGCATAGATCGTCTTGGTGCTGGCGTCATAGCGGCTATCTGTCACAGCGGGATCGATCGCTAATTTTCTTCCCCGGCCGTCGTCGGGTGTAGTATTGACGACGGACACCAGCTTGTCATTAGCATCGAATGTAAACTGCGGCGTAGTTGCGCCGAAAGCAGTGGTCCCTCCCGACGGGGAGAAGGCTAAGAAAAGCGATCCCCAGTTCGGATCGGACGTCGTATTCGAAAACTGGCCGGATGTGACGAAACCGATATTGTTCGGCCACTTAAAAGTCGTACCGTCATCGATGCTGTATGCGCCCCACCCGGTCAGCTTTTCGGTAAGCGCATAAGACCCGTCATATTTATTCAGCGGCGTGAAGGAATAGATAGCGGTCCCGAAATTCGAGCTGACGATCCCGTATGTAGACTGCGTGATGGTCAATGGCAACGCATAGGCGGAAGAGTAGTCGAAGTCGGGAGCGGCGGTATTGACGACAATCCGGATCGTAACCTGGCGGGTGCCTTTGGCGATCGTTGCCGAAGTAGAAAAGCTAATAGCATCCGTGGGCGGCATCACGTAAGGCGTCCCCTGGTCGCTGTTGAACGAATCCAACGCATTCTGGTTCGTAGCCAGCGTGATCTTGATATCCTGCGGAGCCGTGCTGATCTGACCCGTATAGTTCAGGTTGACGGGGAAGCTCCCCGTGTCGTTTTTGATGCTGATCCCATTGTCGTATTGCGGAAAAACGCTCGTATAGGACACGGGAATAGAACTGTTCTGGAATTCTACCACGTTGTTGGAACCGGAAGGAGATGCATTGTTGGGAGAATCCTTCAAACAGGACATCTGCGCCAGGGTAAGGGATACCAGCAATACAAGACCTGCTCTTTTATGTTGCTTCATATTGAATGATTTTGAATAAAGATTTGATTTCATTAGTGGGCCCAGAATATGAGTGACGAATACGGGCTGATCCCTGTGGGCACATTCGCCGCGTTATACGAATATTCCGAGGCGGGGTACAGGATCCGGGTCGGCAGCTTATCCGGTCGCGAGCTTTGCGACAAAGTAGACGCGAAGGATTTTGCGGGATCGGAAGTAAAATTCGACACCTTCGGATAACCGGTCCGGCGGTACTCATTCCAGCCTTCCTGGCTATTGATGAAGTTCAGTGCGATATATTTCTGCGTGATGATCGCCTCCAATTGCTTGTCCGTCGTCGTGGCCAGATCATAATTGACCAGGTAACTGGCTGCATTGTCGGAATAGTATTGGGCGGTATCGGTCTGCACGTTCCACCCCGGGGCGATCGTGGCATCGTCCGGCAGCAAGTAGAGGTAATGAAATGACGCAGCGATCCCGCTTCTGAAATTAACCTTGTCGGAACCCGCCGGATCGGATAGAATCCCACGTACATCGGCCTCGGCCCGCAGGAAATAACTTTCCGCGGCCAGCATCAGCGGTTCGCCCATGTTGAGGCCTTTCATGATACCGGGGCAGTTGCCAAGCGAGCTTTGGCTGCCCGAGTACCAGGCATTGGCCACGTTTGGCGCGGAAGGCACCGAGGTCGTGCCGACGCCAAGCTGATTATTGGGGGTCGCGGGGAAATTATAGTAGATAGCCGTTCCGCGGTTGGGATCGGCAAGGTTGGCCCCGCTGTAAAAAGAGAAGACAAACGTACATGGCATCCATGCCCTGTTTCCGGTCGTCCCAGCGTAGTCCTGTACCCACGTGTTCCATGAAGGATTTTGCTGTCCGCTGACCTTCGCATACCCGGGATTGACGATTGCATCCGTAGTCAGGAACCCGATATTGCTGTCGAATGTCTTGTTCGGGAAAGTGACCGTCGCCGAAGCCCGTATGATCAACCGTAGCTTGAGCGTCTGCGCAAACTTCTGCCAGTTCGCCATTGATCCGTGGAACAATGGGTCCTGTTGGGAAGTGGGCACCGTGACACCTGACTTGCTATTCGCGGCGGCGATGATCGCGATCGCTGAATCCAGTTGAGCCGCCAGGGCGGGATAAATCGTCTTGGCGTCGTCATATTTGGGCGTCACTGCCGACGCTCCGAGCAACGCGTTCGAGTAGGGTATGTTGTTGTACGTGTCTACCAGCAGCTGGAAATCGTACACCTTCATGATCCGGGCGATCGCGCCGAAATAATCATGGGCGTCCGTTTTGTCTGCTACCGCAAAGTTCTGTACGGCCTGCAGGTCATTCAACGCGTCATAGGTGGATGACCAAAGACCGGAGTAATCATTCGGTCCGAAGTTATAGGTCCAGTTGGACCCGAACCCGCCATAGCCGCCGGCATTCGCCGCATATCCTCCGAGCTCCGCGCCATAGTTATTGAAGCTGGAAGTAACCGCCGCAGAGTACACAATGGCCTGGGGAAGGATGACTTCCGGCGTCGCCGTGGTCGCGGCATTGGGGTTCTTATTGATGTCGAGATATTTCTTGCACGATGAGGTGCCGAGAAGGAAGATCGCCGATATGGATAGAATTGAAAGTTTGTTCATGTTACACGATTAAAAAGTGATAGAAAGGGTACCGCCATAATACCTGGATGGCGGAGCTTGCAGGTTCGTAAGACCGATACCATTGCTGGCTGAGCCCGCGTCGCTGTATTCCGGATCCGTGTAGATGTTCGATGCCGGCAGCCATTCGAAAAGATTCCGGCCCTGTACGGAGATCGTGAGATTCTTGATCGCCTTGTTGTTGCCCAGCATCTTCTGTGGGAAGGAGTAAGAAAGGCTCAACTGACGCAATTTCCAGAATGCGCCGGAAGTGATATAGTTGGACGAAACACCCATGTTCTCCGTCTGGTCGGTCCAGAAACCATCGTTTCCATTGCCATTCTGGATGACGGCGGTCGTGTTCGTGATATACTTGCCATTGCCCTGGTCGATGACCGAGTTGGGGAAGATGAAACGTTGGCGATGGAAGGCCACCGTGCGGATGCTGGTGCCTGCCCAGTCGTAGGTCGGACCTCCCGCGTTGTAGATCTGGTTGCCTCCGCGGTACTCGAACAGGATGTAGAAGTTCCATTGTTTGTAGCGGACCGATGCGTCCAGGCCGATATTATCCTTCACAGCTGCGCTGCCCAGTACCTGCAGGGCCTGGTTGACTTCCGGCAGACCCGAGATCGGATCGACGATGACATGGCCCTGGTAGCGCTGGTAGTCCGTCCCCATGATCACGGGGAACTGAAGACCCGGGACTGCGTAGGCGCCGGTGCCGCTGCTGTACTTTGCGATGGGAAGCGTTTGCAGCGACGGGTTTATCGAAATAACCTTGTTATTCAGATAAGAATACCTGGCGCCGATGGTGGCCGTCCAGTTTCTTTTCTGCACGACCTGCAGGTCCAATTTTGTCTCCAGACCCTGGTTGCTCACCTCACCGGAGTTCAGCAGATAGCTGGAGTAGCCGCTGGCATTCGAGATGGCGACCGGAACGGTCTGATTCGTCGTATGTGTCGAATAATAGGTGACGCTGCCGGAAATGCGGCTCTTGAGGAAAGAGAAATCGATACCGCCTTCATATCCTTTGGTCATTTCAGGCAAAAGACCGTTTTGAACCACCTGGTCTCCTACGCTGTAACCGGCGACGCCGCCATACGGATACCCGTTGATCTGGTTATAGGTGGGTTGCAGCCGGTAAGCGCCGAAGTCGACGGCGTTGGGATCGGCTCCCAGGTTCACCTGGCCAACCTGTGACCAGCTTGCCCTAAGCTTCAGGTAATCCAGGTTCCGCATATCCTTGAGAGCCGAGATGGCGTCCGAGGCGACGAACGACAAGCCCACGGAAGGATAGAAGAACGAATTGTGCGGAGGATTCAGGATAGAAACCCAGTCGTTCCTTCCGGTAACCTCGACGAAGAGGTAGTTGTTGTAGCCGATCTTGAAATCGCCGTATGCGCCCAGCAACCGCGATTCATAGGTCTGGTTGTTGGCAGTCGGCAGGTTGACGGAGTTGCTGAGGTTGAACAATCCGGGGACGACAAGCCCGGATACGGAGGCCGAAGTAGCCTGAGAATTATTTTGACGGAGTGACCAGCCTGCTGTCAGATTGAAATTGAAATTTCCGTACTGCTTCTTCCAGGAGCCATAAACGTTAGCCTCCAGGCGGGTGTAATAACCGGCGCTCGAGGTGACGGAACCGGGGATATTCGATTTCGAACCACCGCTCTCCTTGATCGCATACGGTGTATAGTTGAACTTATCCGTCGAGGACAGGTTTGAACTGTTATCGGTGGTCATGCCTACCCGCGCTGTCAAATTCACAGAGGGGACCGGCGCATAATCCAACTGCACGTTTCCGATGAGATAGTCATTCCTCGTTTTCTGGCGGTTATTGTCCGCTTCGAAATAAGGGTTCTGATACCAGGGGTTCTCGAAACCGTTAGGGTTGGAATATTCATTCGTCTTCCAATCCTTGAACATCGTGATAGGCACGTTGGCCGGGATATTCAGCAGATTGTTATAGATATCGCCGCCGCCGGTCGTGATGTTGTACCTGTTCTGGGTCCAGCCGAGCGTATAGGTCGTGTTGATCTTGTCGGATACCTTGCGCGTGCCGTTCAAACGCAGCGTAGCCCTGTTGTAGTGGTCGCCGGGCATGACGCCGGAGATGGTGGCGTATTGTCCCGACAGATAGAGCGTCGAATTATCACTGCCGCTGCTGACGCTGAAATCCGATTGATTGGTATAGCTTTTTTGCCAGAAGGCGCTGCGGTCATTGTTGGCCTTATAGGGAACCATCAGCTGATCGCCGTTTTCCAGCGGATAACCCAGATTGACCATGTGCCCGTCGAAGGCGGGACCATAGGACTGGTTCTCGATCGGGGAGAAGCCGGGGCTGCCGTCGGGATTGACGCCGTAGCCGTTACCGCCGCCGCCGAATTCGTTCTGCAGTTTCGGATAGGAAGATATTTCCTGGAAGGTGGAAGTATTCGAGAGCTTGACCGCCGGGGCGCCTTTTTTCCCTTTTTTCGTCGTAATGATCAAGGCGCCGTTGGAAGCCTCGGAACCGTAAAGGGCTACGGCGCTGGCGCCGTTCAGCACTTCAATGTTGTCGATATCGTCCGGGTTGAGATTACCCAAAACCGAGTTGGGAACGACAACGTTGTCCAGCACGATCAGCGCCTGGTTGTTACCCAGCAGCGAACGCTGGCCGCGGAGGACGACGCGATAATTGGGATTGACCCCACCGCCAACGTCGGAGATCTGCAGACCCGCCACTTTGCCGGCAAGGCTACTGGTCACATCCACAGGTGCGGTGTTGGTGAGGGCTTCCGCCTTGATCGCGGTGGCCGCATAGCCCTGTTCTTTTACATGTGTTTTGAGACCGCCCGCGCTGACGACCACCTCGTCCATAAATTTAGCGCTCTCGGTGAGTGCGATGTTGTAGCTGTCCCTGCCGTCGGTGACGGTGACACGCTCAGGAGAAAAAGATATCGCGGAAAAAATGAGCACGTTACCCGGCCGTGCAGTGAGCTTGAATTCGCCTTTCGCGTTGGTTGTGGTACCCGTTTTCGTCCCATCGATGCGTACGGTGGCATCCGGGATGGGCTGCCCGTCTTTGCTCAGTACGCGACCTGTAACGGTTCTTGTTTGGGACAAGGCTGCTACGGAATAAAATAGCAACCACATTAACAGTGCTAGAAATCTTCTCATGTGTAGTAGTTTTAGTTATCGTCTTTCTGGGAGATACCTTAAAAAAACGTTAAAATGAAATTAGGGTAATTCGTTGAACCAAAATCAGCGGCTAACATATTCGTTAATTAACAAATCAAAGAATACTACCATCCAATGGCGTTTTAGCAGTCTAACCCTCAGTTAGTGCATGTTTTATCCCTTTCTGCTAAAATTGTTAAGGATATGTTAATTAAACTTAATTATAATATCTTTGGACTTAAAACAACCGTTTGCATAAGTTTTGCGTGAATTTGCAAAAGTTTGCAAACCGTGACGGGACCCGCTTGCGAGCGCTAAAACCTAATGGATCCGCCGGAACAACCGGCTCCATCGGACCCCCTTATTCCAGCTCATCCAGATCAGATCGGCCCTTCCCACGATATGGTCTTCCGGCACGAAGCCCCAGAACCGGCTATCCATCGATTCATGACGGTTGTCACCCATCATCCAGTAATAGTCCATTCGAAAGGTATAACGGTCCACAGGTTAGCCATTGAGATAGATACCCGAAGGCCTCTTTTCCAACTGATTTCCCTCATAGACGCGGATGGCCCTTTCATAGAGGGCGTAGTTAGCGGGCGTCAAATACACGGCAGACCCCTTGCGGGGGATGACCACGGGGCCATAATTATCCTGCGTCCAGGGACATTCCGGCGAGTAAGGGAATACCTTCCACGTGCTATCCAGCTCCGGTTCGATTTGCCCGGCCACACCGGCAGCCTTCATTTTTTCCAGGGCGCGGCGGGTCAGCCGCATGCTGAATACATTGGTTTGGGCGGTAGCTCTGAATTCTTCGCCATTGCTCATGTCCACACCATATTCGTCCTCCAGGACCCCCGGGTCCAGCGGCTGTCCCCTGGTCTTTACCGAATACCAGCTCTCCGACTCGGGCGGCAGATTTTGGGCGCTGCCGTCGATATAGACGATCTGGTCCCTGATCTGTAGGGTGTCGCCGGGGAGCGCTACACACCGCTTGATGAAATTCCCTTCTTTGTCGACGGGACGGATCACGAGGGGATATTGATCGGGATCCTGCAGGACCAGTTGCCGGCCCGAGTCGATATTTCCATGTCCCAGGTCGCGGCAGACGTCGTAATAAGGGCGCTGGGATTGATAATCGGGCAGGTCGATCACCGTATCGCCGATGGGGAAATTAAATACCACGTCATCACCCCTTTTAATGGCCCGGGGAAACCATCGGGTATAAGGTACCCTTATCCATTCGAGATAGGATCTTCCGCCCACGACCGGCAGTGTGTTGTGCACGAAAGGAATGGACAAAGGCGTCATCGGCAGGCGGGGACCGTATGCGAATTTGCTGACAAAAAGATAGTCATTGGTCAGCAGCGTCTTTTCCATCGAGCCAGTAGGGATGACATAGGGCTCGAAAACGAACGTACGGATAAGCGTAGCCGCGACCACGGCGAATACTGCCGCATCGATCCATTCCCGTGTCTTGCTCTTCCGGTGTGTGCTTGCGGCCTCCGGGCCTTTCCAGGCCACCGCGGGATCCCAGCCCAGCCACACAAAATATACCACCGGCACGAGCGCGGCCAGCGCATGCTCATAGAACAGGAATTTTCCGAAGGTCTTTACAAATTCGATGAATATCCCCATCGAAACGAACCATCCTGCCACCGGTATCAGCTGCCAGAATATCCAATGCCGGAGGCGTCCGGCGAGACCGAGCATGATCCAGGTATTGTATAAAGGCACGAAGGCCTTCCATCCCGGAACTCCCGCTTTTTCGAACAGTCGATATGCGCCCGGCGAGGGCAAGAGCAGGATAAGCAATTGGATCAGGGCCAAAACTGCGACCTGGTGCATGGTTTTTGCTTTTTGTTTTGGTCGCAGGTTCCCCCGAAATATTACTTAAATAATTCTAAATTTATAGCAACTTTTAGCCGATGGCGGCCTATGATACAAAAACCCTTTCAGAATAGTCCGCGAAGCATGGTAGAGACCATCTTAGTCGTGATGTTGTTGCTAACTCTCATGCTGGCGCTATATGACGTATTGCGCGTTTTCTTCGGGGTATTGACCTTTGCCCTAATCTTTTCCGTCAGTTTTGCCATGCCATACGAATGGCTGTCAAGACGGCTCGGCCACCGCAGGAAACTGGCGGCCGTCATCTATGTCATTGTCCTGGTGGCTATCGTCGCTATACCCCTGGTCTTTATCATATCGGCATTGCGCAGCCATATCAAGGACCTTATCGCATGGATGAATACCGTCCGAACGAATGGCCTGCCGCCCTTACCCCATTGGATATCCAATCTGCCGCTGGTAGGAGAAGATATCAGCGATTTCTGGCAGCAACTGCAGAACAGTCCCCGGGAAGCCATCGCATCCCACGCCGAGCCCATCCGGGTCGCGATGCGCAATATTCTCACCAGTGGCGCGGGAGTCGTGGGCACCGCCCTCCAATTCGTCATCGGTATCGTTATCTCCGCATTCTTTCTAGTGGCCGGCGAGTCGGCGCTGGCGCCCATCAAATCCACCATGCAACACCTCCTTGGAAGACGGGACGGTCTCTCACTGCTGAAGGCGACGACGGACGCTATCCGCAGCGTATCCATCGGGGTTATGGGGACAGCGTTCATCGCCTCCACCATTTCCTGGCTTGGTCTCATCATTGCGGGAATCCACTTCGCGGTACTCCTGTCCGCGCTCGTCTTCTTCCTGGTGCTGATCCAGCTGGGGCCTTTGCTGGTATGGGTGCCGCTGGTCATCTGGACGGCCAGCCAGGGCCTGACGGGCACGACGATCTTCCTCATCATTTACGGTATCGTATTGCTGATCATCGACGGCCTCCTGAAGCCCCTCCTGATCGCCAAGAGCGGGCGGATGCCTTTCCTGGTCCTCTTCCTTGGGGTTATCGGCGGTCTGGCAGCATGGGGTTTTACCGGGATGTTCAAAGGCGCGATCATCCTTTCGGTGTTCTATACATTGTTCAATTCATGGCTCGAGCGCAGGACTACCCCCGTCCGGCCCGTCAGTCATCGTTGATCAGCCGAAGGCATCGACCAGCGATCCTCGGGCGACGATCAGCCGCCGGCATCGATCCGCGATCTTCACTTCAGTCGACGACGATAAACCAATCATCCGTCCGGAAAGGCGCAAGCGGAAGGCCGTCTTTCCCAAAGACATTACCGATGCCCGCATTGTCGAATTGATAGCGCACCGCGACGGGGTTTTTCACACCCGCCGCGGAAACGACGAGCTTATTCCCTTCTATGCGAACCGTTGCCGGCCGAAACACTCTGTCCTCGCCCGCAATGAACAGCTCTTTCACCGCCGCGCCCTTCACCACCAGTCCCTCACCCGCATCCGAGCAGGTGATCACGATCTTGTCCCCTTCTGTCTCCATGCGCGCATAAGAAGGGTTCTTACAGGCGATGCCCGGCCGGTGATAGGTAGAGGCCAGCGCCCATGCGGCCAGCCGGCTGC
>DASYSV010000531.1:0-6158 GCA_036010185.1 Puia sp. | reverse complement strand
TTTTTCAAAATAAAGAAGATAGCGCCTACGGATGCGAACATCCTGATCCTAGGGGAGAATGGAACGGGTAAAGACTTGATCGCCAAGGCCATTCATCAGCATTCGTTGAGGGCGGAGAAGCCTTATATCAAAGTGGACGTGGGGGCATTGACGGAAACCTTATTCGAGAGTGAATTGTTTGGACATAAGAAGGGGGCCTTTACGGATGCGCGCGAGGACAGGGTAGGGCGTTTTGAAGCGGGTAACGGGGGGACGCTGTTCCTGGATGAGATCGGGAATATATCATTACACCAGCAGGCGAAGCTGTTGAGTGTGTTGCAGAACCGGCAGGTGACGAGACTGGGGACGAACCAGGCGATGCCTATCGATATCAGGCTGATCTGTGCGACGAATGTGCCGATGAGCGAGCTGGCGAACGAGAGCCGGTTCCGGAAGGACCTCATCTACCGGATCAACACGGTAGAGATCGTGGTGCCGCCGTTGAGGAAGAGGGAGGAGGACATCCTGCTCCTGGCGCGGCATTTCGACAGGATATATACGAACAAGTATATGAAACCGCTGCATGATTTCGATGCAAAGGCGATGGAAAAGCTGCGATCGTATCATTATCCGGGTAATGTCCGGGAGCTGCAGTATACGATCGAGCGGGCGGTGATCATGGCGGAGGGGGATGTGTTGCAGGCGAAGGATCTGATCTTCTCGCCTATAGAGTCGGCTACTCCGGCGCCGGATGAGCCGCAGGAAATGGATCTGAAATTGAGTACGATAGAAAAGAATGCGATATTGAAGGTGATAGAGAAGCATAGTGGGAATATTTCGAAGGCCGCGAAGGAATTGGGTTTGACGAGGACGGCGTTGTACAGGCGGTTGAGTAAATACGACATCTAATTATTTTTTTAGGATGATCTTTAAAAGATATCAGGAGAGGATACTTATACGGGTGCTCTTTATGTTCCTGACGTTGTCGGTTGCCTCCTTCCTCCTGGTGAAAGGGATGTATGAGAAGCTGGCGCTCGTATTGCCGGTGATCATCGCGCAGCTGATCGATTTCTACAATTTTCATCGCAAGGCGCAGCAGGAAGTGGAGCAATTCGTGGAGTCCATCCATTACCGGGATTTCTCGCGGTATTTCGATGTCAAGGAGGCGCCGCTGGAGCTGCAATCCTTGCGGCAGGGATTCAATGAGATCAATTCGACGTTCAAGCTGGTGAGCAGGGAGAAGGAGACGCAGTACCAGTATCTGCAGAAGATACTCGAGCTGGTGAATACGGGGATCCTTTCGTATGAACATAAGAGTGGAGAGATCGGCTGGATGAATGAAGCCTTCAAGAGTATGCTGGGGGTCCCGTATCTGAAAACGATCAACTCTTTGGAGCGGAGGGATACGAACCTGTATAATGAGATCCTGAACCTGCGGCCGGGGGAGAGTAAGGTCGTCTCGCTGACGAAGGACAAGCATATCTTCAAGACGCTGCTGGCCGCCACGGCGTTCCAGACGGATGGACGCGTATATAAGCTGGTGGCATTTCAGGATGTCAATGAGGCGTTGGATGAGACCGAGGCGAAGGCCTGGCAGAAGTTATTGAGTGTGATGACGCATGAGATCATGAATTCGGTGGCTCCTATCTCGAGTCTGGCGGAGACGATGTTGCACCGGCTGCAGGAGTCCGCGAGATTACTGGAGGGGCAGGCGGGGGCGTTGGAAGATCTCGAGCTGGGGATCGGTACGATCCGAAGGCGAAGTGAGGGGTTGTTGAAATTCGCTGAGACCTATCGAAATCTCAATAAGATAACTACGCTGAATCTTAAGAAAGTGTTCGCCAGGGATCTTTTCGAGAACCTGCATCACCTGATGCTGCCGACGCTGGAACAGAAGAATATCGAGATGGACATTTTGCTTATGGATCCCGATCTGGCGTTGGAGGCGGATACGAATCTTATCGAGCAGGTATTGATCAATCTCGTTGTGAATGCTATAGAGGCGGTGAAGGATAGGGATACGCCGGTGATCGCGTTGGCGGCATATGCGGGGGCGAATGGGCGGCCGGTCATTAAGGTATCGGACAATGGGATGGGGATGTCGCCTGAGGTCATGGACAATATTTTCATACCTTTTTTTAGTACGAAGAAGACGGGGAGCGGGATAGGGTTGAGTTTATGTAAGCAGATACTCTTACTCCATAAGGGGAATATACAGGTGCAGTCGGCAGAAGGGGTAGGAAGCGCGTTCCTGCTGCATTTTTGATGGGCCGGCGATGCCGGGGTTGGCGATGCCGGGGTCGGCGATGCCGGGATTGGGCGATGCCGGGGTTCAGGCCTGTGCGATCCATTTTTTGAATGAGGCGGAATTCTCCTGGCTGATGATGATCTCTTCATTGACCGGGAGGGTGAGCTCGACGCTGATCTTGCTACGTTCGAGCGGTTTGAACCGACGGATATAATTCGCGTTGATGATGTATTTGCGATTGGCGCGGTAGAAGATGGATCGGTCGAGTTCTTCTTCCAGCTCGCTGAGATTGCTTTTCTCCGCCATGTATTTCCGGTTTTCTTTATCTACCAGAAAAATGAGTTTGTGTTCGGTGAAGAAGTAGCCGGCGTCTTCGACGCGGACGGCCTGGAATTCGACTCCTTTCCGGACGAGGATGCGGGATCTTTTGCGGTCGTTATGATTGAGATATTCGGGCTCCTGGCTGTTGACAAAATGACTCCGGAGGGTCTTGTATTTTTTGATGGCGTTTTTCAGTTTGTCCTGGCTAATAGGTTTTAGCAGGTAATCGATGCTACTGTATTCGAATGCCTGGGTGAGGTATTTATCATAGGCGGTGGTAAAGATGACCGGGCAGGTGACTTCGCAGGCTTTGAATATATTGAACGAAAGGCCGTCGGACAATTGGATGTCCATGAGGATAAGATCGGGTTGGGGATTGCGGTTAAGCCACCTGACTGTCTCATCGACGCTGTTGCAGCCTGCTACCACGTCTATATTTTCATCTATGGCCAGGAGCTCTTCGACCAGATTCTCGGAGGCGGGCCGTTCATCTTCCACGATAAGGACTTTCATTCGGCTGAGTTTTGTTGTTGTAAAATTAGTTAGTTCTTCTGTGGATAGGTTACCGTTCGTACAGTTTATATGACGCGTTTGCACGGAAAATGTTGCATGAAATTTTGAATAATAGGGTAGGGTTTGCGAGAACGAGGGTGCGGAATCTGGGAATGGTTGAATCGTTAGGGTGAACGGTTGAAATCAGAAGCGAATGACCGGCAGTTTGACGGTAAATGCTTCGAAATTATTTTCCACCTGGATATTGCGTTTGGTTAGCAGTTTGTAGCGGTTGTCAAGGTTACTCAGGCCGATCTTGGAAGTGGGTTGCGGATTGTTGCGTCGGTTCATAGCGTTGCGGACGATGACATAGTCGGCCGAAATGGAGACATCTATGGTCAGGGGTTTTTTTTCACTGAATTCGTTGTGTTTTATGGCGTTTTCGACGAGGGCCTGGAGAGAGATCGGCGGGATAAGGAAATTTTCGGCGGACAGGTCGGTTATTTCGATGACCATGCTGACGGCATCGCCGAAGCGGATCTTCAGCAGGTAGAAGTAATTGCTAATAAAATCTATCTCTTCCCGGAGGAGGACCAGGTCGCGTTCTTTATTACTTAGGATATACCGATAGACCCGGGCGAGGGTATCATTATACAGCCGGGCGTTGGCGGGGTCGCGGGTGATCAGGAAGGAAAGGGTATTGAGCGAATTGAAGATGAAGTGGGGGTCGATCTGGTTTTTGAGGGCTTCGAGTTCCGCCTGTGCTTTGGCGACGTTGAGCTGTTCGACGCGGGATTCGTTGTATTCCTTTTCCAGATTGAGAAAGAGTATCTCATAGATGTTGGTGATGAAGCAGGCGGCGATGATGATGACCAGGACGGTATTGAGCAGGTGTTCGCCAGCCGATGTTTCGCGGGAGCAGAAGAGCCAAAGGCGCAGCAGCAGGAAGGAGAGGGATCCGGAGTAGACGATATTGGCGAAGAAGAGAGCGACGATGATCTTATACCATGATCTCCTGGACCAGGGGAATCTTTCGCGGATGAAGTACATGAGGCGCACATTGCCTTCCCAGACGAGGAAGGCGACTACGATAAAGAAGAGATAACAGGCAGTCAGCTCGGAGTAGCTGTAAAGACGGTTGGTGATCAGTCCTGTGAGGTTAGGTACGATGATACCTAATACAGGGATGCCGATGGTCTTGACCAACCGATCGTTTAAAGCGTGATGTTTGTTCATAGCAGGTTTGGGATAGGCTGTGAGGCCTATGCGCATAATTTTTAGTGTTTCGGGAAAATACTTCGCTGGTGTAGTAGAAGGGAATAACGGCAATTTTCTTAAATGTAATGTATTAGAAAAGTTAATTTATTGCAAAAGGAGCAAGACATGGATATTGCGGCAAAAAGAATTGATCGGCGGCATTCATACCGTTAAATAACCCGTTTGGCCCTAAAATCTCCTGCTTGAGTCAGTTTACGCCGCTACGACTATAAAATGTAATTATCTTTCGCCGTCGCGCCGCTCACGCAGCGCGACAAAGTTTTCTCATGTGACCCGCAGGTGGTTTCTACCACCTGCTTTTTTTATGCCGATTCAGGCTTTCGATTGCGGGTTTTGGTCGGCTTCTTTCCTGCTTGGGTAAGTATCGCTCCCCGCGGTGCGTCACATCCCTTAATTTATGTGTCTTTTTTTTTCGGCGCTCTGCGTGCGCCCTTAGTTAACCTACATTTTCAACACTATTCTAAACCAAACAGCAAATGAGAAAGCTTATTCTTTTGCTCATGGCGGGGCTACTGGCATCCTCTATCCTTGTGCGTGCACAGGATAAGGAGGTGACGGGAAAGGTGACTGACTCTACGGATAACCCGGTTTCGGGGGCATCCATCAATGTCAAAGGCGTGAAACGGGGGACCAGCGCGGGCCCTGACGGGAGTTTCCGGCTTATGGCCCCAGTCAATGGGACGATTGTGGTGAGTGCGATAGGATTCCTGCCGCAGGAAGTTTCCGTGGGTTCCGGTAATCTTACAATACAGCTCCGGCGGGACACGAGGAGCCTGAACGAGGTGGTCGTGACCGCGCTCGGCATCCGAAGAGAAAAGAGAGCGCTGACGGTGGCGACTCAGACCATTTCCTCCGATGAGATGAATAAGTCGGGGACCGGCAATGCGCTTGGAGAGCTGGAAGGCAAGGCTTCGGGACTAACGGTTATCCAGAGTACGGGCGATCCCGGCGGCGGGGTTTATTTCCGATTGCGGGGTTCCACTTCCGTGACGGGTAACAACCAGCCGTTGATCATCGTCGACGGGGTACCGCTCGACAACTCGATCAATAATTTTGACGCTACCGCTCCGTCGGGAACCATTTCCAGTGGCGCTAATGGTAATCTGACCGGGGGTCAGCAGCCGACGAACCGCGGGAATGACCTTAACCCCAATGACATCGAATCGATCAATGTGCTGAAGGGGCCCGCCGCCACGGCATTGTATGGTATACAGGCTGCGAGCGGCGCCATCGTGATCACGACGAAGAAGGGGGGAGCGGGAAGGCGGACCGCCGTGAGCTTCAATTCTTCGGTAGTGTGGGACAAAGTGGGATTGTTGCCAAAACTTCAGGACCAGTGGAGTCAGGGGTCCGGTGGTATCTACTCCCCGCCTGAGGACCAGGGATCGACATCCTGGGGGGCCAAGATCGATACTTTATCCTGGGATGGAGCGACGAATTATGCTTTTGACAAGCATGGGAATATAGTCGGCAAGTCGAATCCGAATGCCAAGATACCGGTGACGCCTTATGACCGGTATAATTTCTTCAAGACAGGGATGACCTATAATAATAATGTCTCGGTGTCGGGTGGCGGTGAAAATTCCGGATACCGCCTATCTCTCGGGAATCTTTCGCAGTCGGGGATCGTCCCGAGGGCGCAGTATAATAAGACAACCCTGAGTCTGAGCGGGCAGTCTAAGATCAGCAGCCGGCTAAGCACTTCGGCGGGCTTAACATTTGTCCACTCAACGAACTATAAGGTTCAACAAGGGTCCAACCTGTCAGGGATCATGCTGGGACTTTTGCGGACACCGGTGACCTTCGATAACTCCGATGGGTTTGGGTCGGACGCATTCGC